>NZ_JALJRC010000020.1:0-103185 GCF_024519925.1 Cytobacillus sp. Bac17
CATTGTATTACTTCTATTTTAAAATAAAAAAGACTGCAGACAAGCACGATTTTCATCGAGTTTGTCGACAGTCTGAAGGCTTAGTTTCCTAAGCCTTCTTCAGTTCATCGATTTTATCTTGAATTGTAAAATGGTGATATATAGTTAAAGCAATAATTGTGATACTAAGAGCACTAGATAAAATTGTACTTCCAATAAGCAGTCGGTTAGTTCTTGAATTAGCCATTTGGATTCACCACTTTTTTTCTTAGTTTGATTAGCAGCTATAAAAATTATGTACTTTACTTTTTAAGTTAATTAAAAATACGAGGCAGTTAATGATTGGAAATCCAAAATTTCTGGGGTGCAGCCATGAAAAAAGAGGAGGTAATTTAAGTATGAGGGAGAATGTTAATATGAGTATAAATTGAGAGGAGTCTGAAAATGTATCATAGCTTAAGCGATTTTTTTAAATCCTGGGAATTTGAGGCTGGGGCTACAAGCAGGGTTCTTAAGAATCTCACGGATGAATCATTAAAGCAGGAAGTCACTTCAAATCAATGGTCTTTAGGGCGTATAGCATGGCATACCGTCACTGCTATTAAAGTGATTAGTTCACAGGCAGGTTTAAGGTTTGCAGCTCCTAGTGAAGACTGGTCTGTTCCATCTTCAGCTAATATCATTGCTGAGAGCTATACTAATGCTTCAAATAACCTAATTGAGGCGTTGGAAACTCAATGGGCCGATGAGACCCTGTTGGAACAAATTGATTTCTTTGGCATGAAAATGACAAAGGGAAGTCTGTTGTTATTTTTAAACCAACATCAAACTCATCACCGGGGACAAATGACTATACTAATGAGACAAGCAGGACTTAGTGTTCCAGGGATCTATGGTCCCTCAAAAGAAGAATGGGCACAATTTGGAATGGCTGAACCTAGACAAACTTTATTTGATTAAACTCTAGAGCCACTATTGTAAGTAGGTTTAATCAATATAGAAAGACATAATAACCGATTTAAGATCCAGCTGCCAAACTAGGCGGCTTTTTATTTTTAACTACAGGGGCAGGTTAGCTTTAAAAGGTATAGACGATAAAATATAGAATATATTCACTGTAGAAACTATTGGTACTGAAACGCCTGAAGATAAAAGAGAACGATTAAAAAATAATCCTGCTGGTTCTTGACACGATTCATTAAATATAGAAAGGGCATTTACCATAAAGGTAAGGAAGGAATTCCTAATTGAATGGGGGATATAAAGGTGTTTGGAAAATTTAATTTTGACTTGATTTATGGTGAACGAAATAATTTAACCCCATTAGTGGTGATGATGTGTGGCGTGGCTGGTTCTGGGAAAACTACTTTCTCAAAAAAATTGGAAAAAGAAGGTTTTGTACGTCTTTCTATTGATGAAGAAATATGGGCTGTTAATGGTCGTTATGGGATTGATTTCCCAATTGAAAAAATTGAGGAATACAAGAAAGATGCAGAAAAAAATTTACGCAATCGTTTAATAAAGTTAATACACGATAAACAACAGGTGGTAATCGACTTCAGTTTTTGGGATCGGGCAAGAAGGTACCAATATAAAAAACTTATTGAGGATTCTGGGGGTAAATGGAAACTTATTTATTTAAAAGTTCAGCCTAATGATTTACGTGAACGGCTTAAGTTACGTAACAAACGATTTGATGCAAACGCGTTCCCTATTTCAGAAGAAATTTTAACTTCTTACCTTAATGGTTTTGAAATACCAAATGGTGAAGGAGAAATGGTGATTGATAATTAGAACTATCAAAAAGGAAAAAATTATTCAATTAACTGAGCAGGTTTGTACTCTATAAACAACAGCCAAAAAGGGAATTTGTTTTTAAACAAACTCCCATTTCAATTTAATTAGTTGTTCTGCTGCAGGAAATCCTCGGTCGAAATTACATTGGCATACATACCGTTAAGTGCGCTGATAAACGCATAATGAACCTGTTCAGCTGGCACGACCTTGTCTTGATAAGATAAGTCTCTTGTCGCACACGCATCTTCTATCAATGTAGTTTCAAAGCCTAGATCCACAGCAGCTCTTACTGTTGCATCAATACACATATGTGTCATCATACCTGTGACCACTAACTTGGTTATTCCTTTTTCTTTTAATTTGCTTTCTAATTGTGTCTTTAAAAAGCTGTTAGCGAAATTTTTAATAATAATGCTTTCGTTTTCTAATGGCAGAACAGCCTCATTTAGTTTAACTCCCTCCGTATTCGGAAGGAAGAAGCCTAACCCTGGATCACTTGCGATATGCTGCACATGGAAAATATTATCTTTGTTATTCTGTCTAAACCAATTGAGAACTTTAGCAGCATTAGCGGCTGCTTTTTCAGGATTGCTTAATTCCATCTTTCCATTAGGAAAATAGTCATTTTGAATATCGACAATGATTAAAGCTGTGCTCATTTTTTCCACCTCATTTAAAGATTCAGTATAATAAAATGATAAATAATATCTTGATTTTTATCGATACTTTGATGAAAGACTTTTATATCAAACAATTTCACGGTGAAAGGATTTTATTATGGATATTGATCAAATTGATTTTCAGATCCTCCGGTTACTAACTGAAAATTCACGTATTCAATGGAAGGACTTAGGAGAACAAATTCATATGACTGGCCAGGCAGTAGGGAATCGTATTAAAAAGCTTGAGGAAAGTGGTGTAATTAAAGCCTACTCCCTTATAATCAATGAACTGAAACTAGGGCTTTTTTATACAGCGTTTGTCATTGTTCATATGAAAACAGCTAATCATGATGCGTTTATCCGTTTTATTCAAGGTCAAATAGAGGTAGTTGAAGCTCACCGAGTATCTGGAGAAGGCTGTTACCATTTAAAAATAAAAGTTAAATCCCAAGAACAATTAAATCTTTTTCTTAATAAACTTCTCGAACATGGAAACTATAGTTTACACCTATCAATACAAGAGATAAAACAGCTTCACCCATTGACTGCTGCAATACAATAGAAATCTTAATGAAAAACACAGATTGTGATGATTTGTACTTAAGCTAACGGGTCCAAATGCTCAAGATCAGCTGCCAAACTAGGCGGCTTTTTATTTTCTTACAAATGAGCAGGTTAGTGGAATAAGGAATTTAATTTTACACCATAGCTGCCTTTGAGATTATATATAATGAAAATAATAGTAAAAATAGCAAATGATATCAAAAAAATCGTTTATAATTCCTCTAAAATCAGTAAGTGAGGTGAGCAATATGTATAGCGAAGTAACTCAAGATGTAATTTATTTTTTAGAACAAAGTTTATTAGATGATTGGCATTTAGATGATTATGCATCGCAAATTGGTTATTCGAAATACCATTTATCACGCATTTTCAAACAGGAAACTGGATTGACGATAAGCGAATATATTCGAAAACGAAGACTGGCCACAGCAGCAATGTATTTATTACATTCAGATGAATCGATTATTCAAATTGCGTTTAAATTACATTTTCAATCACAAGAAGCTTTTACACGTTCTTTTAAAGAGCTATATAATATGCCGCCTGGAAAATATCGCAAACAAATGCGAACTCTTCAAGGGATGGAGGAAAAAAATATGAGTGATTTTGAAGCAATCAAAGGCTGGATTTTGAGTGGTTATCACCCAGCTTTTTATGAAATGAAAACGGATGGACAAGTATTTCATACGGGTACGAAATCAGGTTTACTGACTTCAAAAACGGATGCAGGTGAAGAACATTTCGGGACAATGATGCAAAGCTTTTCAGCAAATAACTGGAAAGGAAAACGCATTAAAGTGTCTTGTTTCTTAAAGACAGAGGAAGTCGTAAAATGTGGAGTTTGGTGTCGAGTAGATAATGCTTCAAGCGATGTGATTCAGTTTGATAATATGGATAATCGTCCGATTCACGGTACAACGGACTGGAACTATTATTCGATTGTATTAGATGTTCCAAAAGAAAGTGCTTCTATTCACTTTGGTATCCTATTAACGGGAACAGGCAAGGTTTGGGTTGATGGATTTAAGTTTGAAGAAGCAGATTTATCCGTTGCATCAACAAATATGCTTACACAGGATAAATTACCATTAGAGCCGATTAATTTAGGATTTGATGAAGATTGATTATTTTTGATTTAGTTATTGATTTATTTTTTACACTCTATTCATCACTAGGCTTTGGGACAAAGGAATATAAAATTCAAACGAAAATGGAAAAACTAGGTGAAGAGTATCCTAATATGCTGCAATGCTATCAGCACAATCAACGAATTTTTGAAACTGACGATAACCTGGCAGAGTTAGTTCTAAGTCTAAATTTAAAAAGCGAAGTAGAAAAAAAGAAATTTGTCTCGTTAGTTAATCAGCGTTTTAAAGAGTACACTTAAACAATCAGGTGCAAGAGTATGGCATGTAACAGACGTCAGCAATCAGGCGCTTTTCTGAAATAAAGGAAGCGCCTTCCATTAAGTTGTCATTTAAAAGAGGTTGTGAGGGACTGATTAAATAACAGATCGATAAAAAAGAGTGTTAGATTGCATTTCAACAACATTCTTTCGACCATTTCAATTTTATTTCGATCTATTTTAAAAAAACATTTTTTCAACCTGGAAAGCTGGGAATACAGACTTATGGTCCGCTCTTATTCAAGAACGCCTGTTTCTTCAATTACTACATTGCATTTAACATCGAAGCTTAACATTTTGTAATCGTCTTCCCACTTTTTAAAGTCAAAGTTCCGATTCCGGTTTTTTTTCTTTTGACCGAGGCCAACAGGATCTATTCCGAGATCCTGAAATTGCAGTAATAATCTTAAGCATTCCTTTTCAATTTTTTTCTCCAGTTTCTTTTCAACCTCTCCAACAATCTGTGGGGTTAAAATATCTCCCGTATATTCATCAATAATACCTTCAAGATTAATGGTTATGGCGGCATGATTATTAGTCACCCTTGTTTTATTCTTTGATTTAATGCTCTTTACAGCAGCATATGCTTCTTTTTTTAACTTAACATCGAAGTTTCCTTCGCTATATTTATCTACCAGCAATTTAAAAAAGAACATGTCCTTCACAGGGAGGATGGCCACTTCTTTATCCTTTTGGAAAAGACTAATTCCAGTTATCTTCACCTTATCATTCCCGGCTTTCTTTAGTCGGGGCAAGAAGGGATCCTTACCATCCTGATAGTAATCACGGGAAAAAATATGTAAATTGGTTATTGGAATATCGCGATGTTCAATATTATGCTGAATCAAATTAGAGATATACGTAGCGTTTCCCCTGGTTCCATAATCGCCGTTTAACAATTCTTCTGATTTTCCCTCTGCGGTTGCAACAAATACGCGTGCCCCCATACTTGCATCTCTCTGAAAAGAATCTATCAAGTCGAAAATTCCTTTTTTGGAAATTTTAGGTCCAAATATAGCCAGCTTTAATCCACCTGTGACTACTGGTTCTGATGTTTGTTTAGAAACATCGAGACGTACGTCCTGCCCAAGTTTTCCATTTCCAGAAAATGTTCTGTTAATTACACTTTGATCTGGCTGGAATTCCTGGAATAATACAGTTCCTCTAAACTTATCTTTCTCATCCTCTGCTAAATCGTAGCCGACACCTACTTCAATATTTATATCATCAATGATTTCTTTATCAACACAGCCCGAAAGCAGCAAGAACAGGCATATTAGTATAAGCTTTTTCATTTCTGCTTCACCTTTAATATTGGCAATACGGATTCCATTCAACATAATTAAAATCGCTATGCCAATTGCTATTGGCATGATCATAACTATGTCATGGTTACTGCCTTCAATGAAAATGAGTACAAAATTAGTATGAATCTTTGTGTGGAAGAATATTCGTAATAAGGGGATTCCTGAATAAGGGGTTTTAGTTATTAAGATGAAAGTAGACGCTTTAGGGGGCTGGCTTCTCTATAAAGGTTTAGCAGATCGGTTACAGCTTTTTGTGCGAAAGGGGCAGAATAGTTGAACATGAAGGAAGGAAAATAAGGTTATTAACTGGAATATCCATATACATAAGCTAAGTAAGAAAGGAATAGCATGCTCAATATTTTAACTCTATTTTTAAGTTATTTGATTGGTTCATTTTCATTTGCTTTAGTTATCGGTAAACTTTTCTATAAAACCGATATTCGAGGTTACGGCAGCGGGAACCTTGGTGCAACCAATGTTTATAGGGTTCTTGGAAAGAAAGCAGGACTAATTGTTGCAATTGCTGATTTATTAAAAGGTACATTTGCTTGTTTACTTCCTCAAATCCTTAATTCTGCGGTTAATCCCATTATCTGTGGTTTATTGGCCATATTGGGCCACGTATTCCCTATTTTTGCAGGGTTTAAAGGCGGGAAAGCTGTTGCGACAGCAACCGGTGTCTTATTATTTTTGACACCCTTCGGTACTTTAACTGGCTTTGTTGTATTTCTATTAACTTTGATACTATCTAAGTATGTTTCATTAAGTTCAATGTTAGCTGGAATAGCCATATTTATTTACAGCCTTATATTTGAGGATAAAGTCATTATTGCTCTTTCATTATTTATTAGTGTATTAGTGATCATTTTGCATAGACAAAATATCAAAAGATTGATAACAGGAACTGAAAACAAACTATGGTAATGATATTCAAAAATCACAAGGTATTCGGCAAAGGCAAAAAATAATTGGATTTAGAGATTGCTGAATAGTAACTAATCAAAGGGAGCGTGGCGAATATGTCTCATGCTATCGATGTTTTGGCCGATCAATTGTCAGCAAATGCAAATGACCCTAGCTGGTACATTCCATTTTCAGAATCAGTTGCAGACTTATCAGAGGAAGATGCGTTTTGGAAACCCAATGAGGAGAGCAATAGCATCGCAGAAATTGTTCAGCATCTGCTTTATTGGAATGAAACCTGGCAAAAGAGGTATCAAAAATCTCACGTAAATGCTGTTCCACCCCTAGCTGATAATAATGAAAGCTTTATAATTCCGGAAAATGCAAAGTTTACTGACTTAAAAGAACAGCTATTAGAGGTACTCTTGCAGTGGCAGGAACTGCTCTCCCAAGAAAAACTGGAAAGTGAAATTGAGGGTTTCCCCGAAGCTGCAGAGTGGTGGGCAATACTTGGGAATCTATCCACTCATAACGCCTACCATATAGGACAAATCATTTACGTCCGGAAACTGCAAAGGAGTTGGAAAAATAAGTAAGATAATTAATGAGGTTTCGAAAGTATCAAAAGAAAAAATATTCAGCAGCTAAGCCAATCATTTTTATTCAAGATCAGGGCAGGTTATTGAAATAGATGTAAAGTAAATTTATGAGCAATTGCCAACAAGGCAGCTTGTTTTGAGGTGTTATGGTTAACTACAGAGGAATTAGTAAACACCTAGGAACTTAAAACGAATTCATTCTTCTATATACTTTTATTAAATTAAACCTGGGTCGTCATAGCAGGGGTCTTTTTTACATGATGAACTATTGCGAAAGGTTTCAAGTGAAAATAGTTCTTGTTAAATAGATGGGGCTAGGCTTAGTCTGATAAGGAATGACAAAGGCAGTCTACTTTTCAGTATTTAAAAGTACTAAATTAAAAATCAGCTAAAGAAAACCCAGAGATTAATATAGAAACAAATGGATCAGCAATTACACAACAAAAATGAGTTGTCCTATAATTAGACAACCCATTTTTGCTGTTATTTATTCAATTCAACCGTTTCATTTACATCTGTCGATTTAGAACTTTGCCCTGTCATGCGTTTAAAGAGAAAGGCTACTTTCTTCGTAAAGTTACCGGTTTCCCAATATTCGACTGCTTCTGCTTTTATTTTTATCAGGACAACGTTTGGATCATCATAAGAAGTTTGCATAATTTCCTCATATGCTTTGCTCCACAATTCTTTTTTCTTATCTAAATCTTCAACTATTTCCGCTTTTCCACGGACGGAAACATAGGATTTACCTGCATAGGCTACATTAACATCTTGATCATGTAAAATTTCATCATATTTATTAGTCTCTTTTTTAGTGAAAAACCATAAGTCACCATCAAATTCTACTTCTTGTGTTTTCATGGGCCGGGACACAAGCCCTTCTTTAGTTACCGTTGTCAGCATGGCCGTGTCTATGTCTTTGATTAACTCTCTTAATGTTTCTATTTCTTCTTGATTTATCATATTAGACATTCCATCACCTCGTTAAAGTTATATAGAGGTATATTACCCTTCATTCCTGCTATTATTCAGGTGTAGCCTAACTATATTCAAAGTGAAACCGAAAAACCATGTTCAGACCACTGCTTGGCAACTTTTTTTCTTTTTGAACATAGAGGTAGGGTAATCGAACAAGGAAGTCAAATAAATAGCATTACACACCTGATAAGTATTAAGAGGAAAGCGGATTGAAAGTGAAATGCTTAAAAGTCAGGAGGAGGTATAAATGGTTTTTGGTTCATTCTTATTTTCTATCATTCTTTGGATTGCTGGAATATTTATTCTGTATATAGTCATTTCCGCAGCAGTCAGGGATGGTGTTAACAAATCTGTGGCTGGTCAATTGATCGAAACAAAGTATGGGATTAATAAGAAAAGGGATTCATTTCTTGATCGTGATTTAGATAATGACAAATAAAGAACGAACGTGGTATATAATTTGGAATAGACTATATTAAATATAAGGAGAAAAAAATGCACGCATTATTAATAGGAGCAACGGGAGCAACTGGCAAGGACTTGCTGGATATATTGCTGGAGGATGATTCTTTTCATCGGGTTGATATTTTTGCCAGGCGTGATCTTCATATCCAGCATGAAAAATTAAAGGTGCATGTGATTGACTTTGACAACTCGGAACAATGGAAGCATTTGGTGAAGGGGGATGTTTTGTTTTCTTGTTTGGGAACTACACTAAAAGCTGCGGGAAGTAAAGAAGCTCAATGGAAAATTGATTACGATTATCAATACCAGTTTGCGGAAGCTGCCAGAGAAAATAATGTGAGTCATTATGTATTAGTATCATCAGGTTCTTCCTCGCCTGATTCTCCCATTTTTTATACAAGGATGAAGGGGCAGTTAGAAGAAGCTGTAAAGGCTTTAGGGTTCCCAAAGCTATCAATCTTCAAGCCGCCTGTATTGATACGAAAAAATAGTGATAGAACAATGGAAGTTGCCGGATTGAAGGCCATACAGTTTTTTAATAAATTTGGAATACTTCGTTCTCAAAAGCCTCTGCCGACAGAAATATTGGCGGAAGCCATGGTTCATTCCGCTAAAACAAAGGATAACGGATTTTTTACACTAGAAGGCAAAGCGATTTGGGAATGTGCAGGGCTAAATAATATCGAGTAATCAATATGTACCTCATAAAGTATGATACTAATAACTTTGGACAAAAAGGTCAAAGTTATTTTTTTATAAAGTGAACAGGGGATTTATATGGTGTTTTAGGTGATATTTGGGAATATAGTTATGATGCGGGATGGCGGTGCAAGCCAGAATTTCTGGCTGGGATAGGAGGGATTTGATTGAAAAAAAACTACATAACTTATGCTTTTGCCGTTCTATTGATGATTGCCATTTTGGCTATCATGGACGGTTTAAATAATTCAAATGCGGCTGAGGAGCTGAGAAAAGAAAAAGATAGATTAGCTGAGAAAGCCGCAAGTTTCGAAAAAGAATATGAAAATAATGCTAAGATGCTGGATGTGGCAAGGAAGGAGATTGATGAATTGAAGAAGGAAATCGAATCTTTAAGGTCTGCTATTGAATATAGGGAATTTTCAGCAGCGATAAAGACGATTGAATCCTACAAGGCAGCACAATCATTTAAGGAGGCGAATGCGTTTATAGCCAGAATAGATGGATTGGGATACTATGCAGGAGAAAGATCCGGCAAGTGCCATTGCGGGTTTATATTCAATGGTGAGGGGTTTGAATGGATACCCAATTCCGTTCTTGATCTTAAAGAGTTTAGAATCGAACAAGATAAAATCCGCCTCACCTATCAAACAGCAGAAGAAGTTACACAGGATTACCAATTTGTTATGGCCAAGGCGCCGGGACAATATGACAGTGAGGAAAAGTGGAGGGTTGAAGAAATTACACTGGTGGAAAAGGTTCCTCATTAAGAAAAAGTGTGACTCAGTGGATCAAACAAATAAGAAACTCGCCCCCTGGCGAGTTCACTTAAGGTGTGCGTGTGCTGCTTTCCTCCAGTATTGATGTGACAATATGCCGTGAATCCCATTCCCCGCCTGAAAACTTGACGATCGGATATCTTTTCGGAAAAAGCTTTTGCTGAATCGCGTCGGCTGAATTCCCTTCTTTGTGCAGAGCGAATACGTCATCCTGGATAGATAACAGATAATCCCGCTTTCGCTTGAGTGCTGCGCGTCCATCTTCTACATAGCCTGCATGGCTGCAGAATACATCTTCAAAGTCGTAAGTGAGAACGCGTTCAAGTGATCGGATAATTTCCGGTATGCTTTCTTCCGCTAAAACGACCTTGGTCTTTTCGCTGACGAATAAATCGCCAGTAAACAGCTGGCCTGTTTCCCTGTTTAAGAAGGCTTTATGATCGGAAGCGTGGCCGGGGGTGTCGATGACATCCCATTGTGCTTTACGGGATGAAAATGAGTCAGGCATGGCCTGGGCATTGAATGGCTTTCTTCTTCCCCAAAAGAGCTGCCTGTATAAAGGGTAATCGGCCCTTTTAGCACAGGAAATGATAGATTTTTCGTTTAAAAAGATAGGCAGTTTCTTTGTTTTTTCAGCAAATGCCGCGCAGCCTGTATGATCTTCATGAAAATGGGTGATCATGACCTGGTCAAAATCGCCTTCATCCATAAATGGCTGGAAAAATGTATGTAAGGACTGGGCGCCAGTGTCAATTAAGATTCCATCCGTTAAATAGCTATAGACATTTAAGGAAACACCCTGAAACTTAATTTGGCCATTCAGGTAGGAAACACCGTGTTTCTCTCCCGTGGATGCCTTTTTCTTAACAAACAAAACATTCAGCTCCTTTCCTGATATCAGGGTCATGCATGAAGTATTTCGCCGTAACGCTGTACATTGTTTCTGCCATTCCTTTTTGCATCATAAAGTGCGAGATCGGCGTGCTTCAATAGGGTTTTGGATGGATTATCCAGATTATCCGCTGAGACGTTTGTATGTGACAGGCCGAAGCTTGAGGTGATGGAAATTCTGTTATCATCCACAATGATCGGGCTCCCGGCAATGTCCAGGCGGATCGCTTCGATCAGCAGGTGTGCATCGTGTGCAGGCGTGTCAGGCAAATAAATCATGAATTCTTCTCCGCCATATCTCCCGATGATATCCCTTTTTCGAAGGCTGTTTTTCACGAGGCCTGCAATCTGAACCAGCACGAGATCGCCAGCTTCGTGGCCATATGTATCATTGACATGTTTAAAGTGGTCAATATCAAACATAATAAGTGAAACATCCGAACCTGGAGATAGGGTGCTCAGGGAGCTTTCCATCTCACTTAAAAAATAGGCCCGATTATAAATCTGGGTTAAGCTGTCAACGCTGGCCAAACGTTTAAGGGTTTTCTGCATATTTACTTTTTCAGTTACATCAGCCAATGAGATAATTCGTCCAATGGGGTCTTTGTTCAGGGAATAGACGGGTGAAAATTGTACTTGGAAATGGACCTGCTCCCCCTCATTTTCCCATACATAATCCCCATTCTTTCCAGAACAGATAACTTTTCTAAGCGTGCTGTTTCCATGCAGAACATCATGAATATGCTTGCCGATGGCAGATTGCTTCAGATCAGGCATAACAGGCAGCATCGCCTGGTTATAATCCACGATTGCCCCGTTCTGATTGAGAACGATGACACCCTCCTTCATGCTTTCAAAAACCGTGTCCCTTGCTATTGGAGCGAGATTGAACATCTGGAATGAGAAGAGCGCTATGCCATGCAGGATGAAGGAAATACTCATGGATACAGGGCCTAAATCAATGCCGTAGGGACTCAGGTTATTCAGATAATAATGATTGGCGACAATCGGAACAGCCAGTCCGGCGGTCATCAAAAGGATTTGCATTCGGAAACGCCAGAAGGATCTTCTTAAGCGCAGAAGCAGGATGATCATACTGAACATCAGGCACATGAAAAGGAAAATGGCGTGCACGTAAAACCAGAATCCATATTCCAGATCCAATACGGGAAATGGCGTATCCTCTCTCAGCCTGACTGCTGAGTAGTAGAAATGATGAAGCTTATTGGTATGATGCATAAAGATGGTTAAAATCGGGATGATGAACAGGGAAAAATATAGGCGCTTGCCCAGCTTGTGTCCGGCATATTCCAGACACATCAATAAAGTGAAAACAGGAATGAATGGCATGAACAAATATTCAATGCCCAGCCAGAATTGAATTTCTGCTAAAGTGGAGCCCGACAGTTCGAATGCATAAGAAAAGGCAAAAATTGCGGACAGCAGTGTTAAGATCTTATAAGGTCCGGCACCCGGTGCATTCCTTAGTTTAAAATGTGCAAAGAGACAAAGCGATAAGCTGAGTGTCCCTGAAAAAGTGAGAATGAGGATGTACATCCATAATTCGTGCCCCATATGAGTTTTCTCCAAATGAAAATATTTTTCCCCTATTATATAATTCCTTTTTCTATAAAACTAGCTTTATTAGATATAGGGCTCATTGCGTTTCCGGAAAGGTCATTTCATTGCAGCAGCAGCGCCAAGTGCCAGGACAGCCGCTCTTTTCTGGAGGCTGCCTTAATATAATCTATTTTTATAGCTATCCTTGAGGTCCTTCGCCACTTGTTCGGATGTATCATTCGGCAATTTTGCATGAGCTGCCAGCATTGCAGGGGCAGAAGGAAGGGCTTCTTTCGCGGGCCATGATTCTCCGTTCCATAAACCCGATCGGATCAATGCTTTCGCACAATGGATAAAGCATTCCTCTGCCTCTACTAAAATTCCAAATAAAGGAGCTCGGCCTTTAACCTTGCTCTTCTCTAAGAGCTCAGGGTCACGGCAAATATAAGCTTTGCCATTTATTCTTAGCGTTTCTCCAAGCCCGGGTATGAGAAAAAGGAGTCCAATATTGGGATTTCCAATGATATTATGAGCGGAATCCATTCTTCGATTGCCCGGCCGTTCCGGAATAAAAAGATGCTGCTCGTCAAGAACCGTCACAAATCCGGGGGAATCCCCCCTCGGAGAAACATCACATTTTCCGTCAGAATCTGAAGTGGACAAGGTTAAAAAGGGGGATTTGGAAATAAAATCACTGCAATGCTCATCGATGAAAGTAATGACTTTGCTGGCGGCACGCGCACTGGGCTGGCCGATTTCTTCCCGAAAAGATTCGAATTCTTCCTTGGTAGTGATAATATCTGTATATTTTGACCTCATAAATTTCACCTTTTTCTATTGGAATAAGTATCCTTAGTGGTCTGTCTTAGGTGATCTTTTGACAATACGGAAAACAAAGTAATAAACCCCGCTAAGCCCCAATATCCCCAGCACAGTCAGGAAAGGCACTTTTTCAGCAAATAGTATTCCAACAACAAATAGGGCAAAGCTCAAAATGATGGCTAATAGGGTTAATAAAAATCGCTGCGATTTATTCAAAATATCTACCGCCTTCAATTTTATAAAATTCTGTGTGTGCGTTTTTTCATATTCGTTGCCTATAGGCAGCATGAAATGAAGAAAGAGCAGGAATATATCACAAAATTAAATCATGAGATTCTGGATGAATTAAAGAATAAAGAAAGGCTGTAAACTATATTTTAACATAAATATCCATATTTAAAGGAGGGAGTAAATGAATATTTCTAACAAGTTATTAGACTATGCAATTGTTTATGATGATCGAAGGCAAGTAATCTCAGGAAAGTATGAGGATAAGAGAATCATTATCGAGGAGATTAAAAACGGATTTAAGGCTGAAGTGGAAAACAGGACAGATAAGAGCGTACTGGTCGTTTATGATTGGTGTAAGACACATAGCGGGATTGAGATTATATTGTATGCCTTTGAAAGCTGACAAAGACCGCCAGACGAAACCGGATATTGAAACGGAATATCGGAACTAGAATCAATCTGGCTGAGGTATGGTCAGGCAGGGCTGCTGTCTGGTTATGCCTTTTTTTCTTTGTTCATGACTGGATCCTTTAGTGGGACAAAGAACCTGTTCACCTGTCCCGTTAAATCTCATATTCTGTTAAAATATGAAATTTTTCAACAGCATTTTTCGTTAAAAATAGGACTTTTTCACCGTTGGTCGAAGTATTAATTAGGTCTTTTGATCCTTATATGAAAAATTTGGATTTGATACCTTTATAGTGTATTAGAAAAATTCTGAATAATATAACTAGGAGGTAGGGGATGAGGTTTAAAAGATCAGCAGTGGCCTTATTAATGTTCATGCTAATGTTCTCCAGTTCGGTGTCAGGGGCCGTTTTACCCGAAAAGTCACCGAGCACCAAGGGAGAAGAAAACCGCAAGACCATCCAGGAAATAAAGAAAAGTGAATTGGACAAGCAGTACAGCAAAACAGATATAGTCAGGGTCATAGTGGAGATGAAGACAGAGCCGTCTGTCCTTTATGCCCAAAAGCAGAAAAAGAAGTATAAAGAACTTCCGGAAGCAACGAAGCAGAAGCTGAAAACTGAAAAGCTGTCTGAACAGCAGAAGGTAAAGGATCGCGCTAAAAAGAATAAAGTTAAGATGATTGAGCGTGAAAGCTTTACTACAATAGTAAATGGTTTCAGTGCTGAGATGATGTATGGAGACATTGAGCTTGTAAAAGAAATGCCGGAAGTGGCCGAAGTACAAGTGGTGAACGAGTACGAAAAGCCACAGGAAAAGCCGGATATGCTTTACAGCAAAGAGCTCGTACAAGCTCAGGAAGCATGGCGTGATTACGGCTTTAAAGGTGAAGGAATGGTAGTCGGTGTCATCGATACCGGTATGGATCCTTCCCATCGCGACATGGTATTAGCAGAGGAAACGGAAAAGGAATTAACGAAGGCTGAAATCTCCAAATTTAAGAAAGACAATGGCCTTCTTGGGAAATATTATTCTGAAAAAGTGCCATATGGATACAACTATATGGATGAAAATGACACCATCGGCGATATCGGCCCGGATGCCTCTATGCATGGAATGCACGTTGCCGGTACTGTCGGAGCGAATGGCGATGAGGAGAATGGAGGCATTAAAGGGGTAGCTCCTGAAGCCCAGATCCTTGCGCTTAAAGTATTCGGAAATGATCCGAATATGCCTTCTACATACAGTGATATTTATGTAAAGGCGATTGATGATGCGATTATCCTTGGTGCAGACGTGCTGAACATGAGCCTTGGTTCTACAGCCGGGTTTGTCAGCCCTGAATCAGCTGAGCAAAAAGCAATTGCCAGAGCTGTGGAAAATGGTATTTTAATGTCTATTTCTGCAGGGAACTCTGCTCACTTTGGAAATGGTTTTGCAAATCCAAGCAGTGAAAACCCGGATATCGGTGTTTCCGGATCACCTGGTGTTTCCTATGATTCTCTTCAGGTAGCGTCCATTGAGAATACTTTCATGGATCTGGATGCAGTCAACTACCAATTCGGTGAAGAGTCTGGAAAAGCTGCATTCTTGTCAGCTGGAAATGTACACCCGAACGATGTTGAGACGAAAACATTTGAAGTGGCCTACGGCGGATTGGGCAAGCCTGAAGAGCTGTCCGGTGTTGCTGGAAAATATGCATTAATTCAGCGGGGGGAATTGGCATTTGTTGATAAAGCCATTAATGCCCAGGCAGCTGGAGCCCTTGGGGTCATAATTTACAATAATGCTGACGGATATGTCAACATGGCGAGCGATCCGTCCATTACAATCCCGCAGCTGTTCATGCTGAAGACAGACGGAGACAAGCTGGCAGCAGCGATACAGGGTGGCCAGACAGTCACGCTTTCTTTTAACGGGGAAAAGACAAAATCAGCAAACCCTGAAGCAGGCAAAATGAGCGCCTTCACTTCTTGGGGATTAACGCCTAACCTGGACTTTAAGCCTGAAATTACAGCTCCGGGCGGACAAATTTACTCAACTCTTGAGAATAACCAGTACGGAATGATGAGCGGTACATCCATGGCAGCTCCTCATGTTTCCGGGGGTGCGGCACTTGTTCTTGAGCGAGTGGATACAGAATTTGGCGTAACCGGCTTTGACCGTGTTAACGTTGCGAAGAACCTGATGATGAATACAGCGGCGCCGGTCATGGATAAAGGAACCGTAAACAGTGCATTTGAATGGAATATCCCTTATTCTCCACGCCGCCAGGGTTCCGGCATCATGCAGCTTCATTCGGCATTATCTTCTCCTGTTATCGTAACGGAGGCTTCAACGAATGAAGGGAAAGTGGCTTTAAAAGAGGTTGGCAATACGTTTGAATTCACGTTAAAAGCACAAAACTTCAGTGATGAAGATGTGGATTATGATGTGGCAGCGAATCTGCAGACTGATTTTGCAGCCTATGGAGAGATGGGCTGGGCAGCAGATGAGCTTGAAGCTCAGAAGATTTTAGATGCTTCTGTAAAAGTGGATGGCCAGGATGCAGCAGAGGTAACCGTTCCTGCGAATGGATCTGTAAGCTTTAAAGTAAGTGTGGATGTCAGCAATGCAAAAGTGGTAGATCCTTCGAAAACAGGAAACTTTGAAACACCTGTAGATATTGAAGAGATATTCCCGAACGGATACTTTGTTGAAGGGTATGTCACTTTGACAGATTCTTCTGATGTGAACCCGCAATTAACGGTTCCTTATGTAGGCTTCAAGGGTGATTGGGATAAAGCTCCGATCCTTGATGGCATGAAATATGATGACAGTTCATTCTACGGAATGGCAGGAGCTGTTTCTGAAACGGCCGAGGGCTATTCTTATTTAGGATATGATCCGGTAAATGACACATTCAACGGTGACGCGATTGCCATTTCTCCGAACGGAGACAAAGTTCAGGATCAATTGATCCCGGTTCTTTCATTCCTGAGAAATGCTAAACAGATAGAATTCGCGATTACAGATGAAGATGGAAAAACACTAAGAAAGCTTCGCACGGAAAACAGTCTTCGCAAGCATTATTACGATGGAGGACTTGGTCCGAACTATACGCTTAACCCGAATTGGGGCTGGGATGGAAAAATCAGCAATCAGCTTGCGCAGGATGGACAGTACTATTTTGAGATCAAATCTGTTATCGACTATGCAGGGGCTGAATGGCAGTCCGTGAAAATCCCTGTGAAAGTGGACACGGCAGCGCCAAGTGTTCAGGCTGAACTTATCAAAGGAAACACAGCCTTAAAGCTGGAAGCTGCTGATAACCCTGAAGGTTCGGGCATTTCGTATATTGATATTTTCGTAGATGAAGAGTCTATTTTGGATGAAGCGCTAAGCGGCGATACAGAAGAATTTACACTTCCGGAAGAATTAGAAGCTGGCACAAATGTTAAGGTTGTAGCCTATGACTTTGCCGGAAACTCTTCAGAAGCAACTGTGGAAATAGGCGAAGTGAGCAATGACAAGACAGTTCCATACGTGTACCTCGTAGAGCCTGAGGCGCTTGAAGTGTACAACACAAATGAACTGAATGTCAGCGGCACGATCAAAGAAGAGTCTGGCATGAAGGAATTCACCATTGCCGGAACTCCTATTGAGACTACTTACAATGAAGCAAAAGGGGAATATGAATTTGAAACAACGATGACGTTTGAAGATGGCGTTCACAGCCTGGAAGTGAAAGCGGTGGATACTGCGAATAATGCAATTTCCTTCAAGCGCACAATCATCGTCGATGCGACTGGCCCAACTGTCGAAATCGATGGACTTCCTTCAAGCAAGTACATTAAGCACAACAAAAAAGACCCTGTCATCAATATCACCGTGACAGATAACTTTGACCAGCTTCGCTTCTACCAGGACGGCAGCGAGCTTTTCTACCAGGAATTCCAGGAACCGTATGCAATGAGGGGAATTGAAAAAGAATTCAATAACATTAAACTCTCATTGAAAGAAGGCTTAAATGTCTTTACTTTCGAAGCTGAGGACCTGGCAGGAAATAAAACGACCAAAACAGTCGAACTGTATAAGCTGAAAAAAGGCGAGCAGCCACCCCAGAATCATGAAACCCCTGATGGCCCGGCAAAGCCTGGGAAAGGGAATGGGAAGAAAGATAAATAAATAGGTTTGGAGAAACCCGGATTCCTTTCAGAGGAGCCGGGTTTTCTTTTTGGGGAGTGGTTTGCAAATAGGAAGGGGCAGCCTGCAAATAGATCGACTGTTTTTGCGAATAGGATGGGGAAACCTGCAATTAGAAACGTTGAACCTGCAAATAGAGTCCCCGATCCTCCAAATAGTAGCTTTGTAAATAAGGTTTTGCAGCTTGCCGGGCATTTTTAGAACTGACCATGAAACTTTCCCTTCAGTAAAATCGTAAATTATCATAAAAGGGGGAGTAGTTTTGAAAGAAAATAGCGGCAGGTTTGATTTTTACTCGGCCATCATCATTTCTGTAATAGCCATATTATTGATGATTAGAAACATGATAACGGGTATAGAATTCTTTTCCGTGACTAATGCTCTGGCTGTTTTTGCTCTCGTTGTATCCCTCAGGCATTTATATAATTTAACAATGGCATCTCAGAAAGGGGAATCTTCATGAAATTCTTAATTCTGGCTCAGGCTGGATTTAATGCTGGCGATATTTTATTTCAGCTGTTGGCTTTCGTCTTTTTACTGACGATTCCGGCGATTCTCGTTATTTTATTTTTCATTTTCAAGAGAAGAAACGACAGACTGAAGCGTATGGAGGAAAAAATCGATCATCTCCTTTTGAAAATGGAAGAGAAGAATGAGTAGAAGGTAATTAAATGAAAAATGGCTTTCCGAATGTTCGTGTGCAGAAAGAAATCTGTACACTTTTTTAGTTGAAAGCAGCCCGATCATCAATCTTTTTATATCAGCTTTTTGTTAAGAAAAATGTAATAACTACATAATGATTTGGTTAGAACCTTTGGTTACACTTATTATTCCCGGACTATGATGTAAAGAATAAAGAGTGCCTGGCTGGGAGCGATAGTCAATTTTTAAAAAATTGGGGTGACAGAGTGTCCATAAAAAGACGTTTGCTTTTATCGAATATAGGGATGGTTCTGCTTCCTGTTGTCTTATTTTTAGTACTGGAAATGATTATTGGATATCTATTGTTTTATCCTGTGAAAGGCGAGGTGGATCAGGAGGATCTCATTTTTTTTCGGTCAATACGGATTTATTTGTTAGTTGGGGTGCTGGTCTTAACAAACGGGCTATTAACATACCTTGTTTCAAAAAGCATTATTAAGCCGCTCCTCAGGCTTAAAGAAGCTGCTAACGATATCAGCAGAGGAAATTTGGATACAAAAATAGAGGTTTCCGGGAAAAAGGATGAGCTGAACGAATTGGCGATGGCATTTGATATCATGCGCGGGAGATTGAAGGAAGCCGCTGACATACAAATGCAATATGAAAAAAATCAGAAGGAATTGATTGCGAGCATCTCCCATGATTTAAAAACGCCGTTAACGAGCATTAAAGGCTATATCAGAGGAATATCAGATGGTGTGGCCAATACACCAGAGAAAATGGATCGATATATCCGCACGATTGAAAAAACATCGGATGAAATGGAATCCTTAATCTCTGAGCTTTTATTATATTCTAAGCTTGACTTGCCAAATGTGCCTTATGATATGAGGGAGATGGATTTAGTGTCCTATTTTGATCATTATCTGGAGGAGCTGCGTTTTAATCTTGCGGGACAAAATGTCAGTCTAAGCCTTGAGTGTCAGCCGAATCAATCCTATCGGGTGCATGCGGACAGGGGGAAATTGAATCGCGTCGTTGCCAATATTGTTCAAAACAGCTTGAAATACATGAATGAGGAAAAGAAAGAATTAATGTTCAGGCTGTCGTCAAAAGCGGAGGAAGTCATAGTTGAAATTCGGGATAATGGAGCAGGTGTTTCAAAGGACGAGCTGCCCTATTTATTTGACCGTTTTTACCGTACAGATGTATCCCGAAACTCTGCTACAGGAGGCACCGGGCTGGGGCTTTCGATCGTGAAAAAGATCATTGAAGGCCATGGGGGGACCATTTGGGCAAGAGGAGGCACCGGACATGGACTGAGTATATGGTTCACGTTAAAAAAGGGGGGTAACGATTGGAAAGAATCTTAATTATAGAAGACGAGCTTAATATTGCCGAGCTGGAACGGGATTACCTCGAATTGAATCATTATGAAGCCGACATTGCTGCAACAGGACAGGAAGGGCTGGAGCGATTAAAGCAGAGCTCCTACCGGCTGGTTCTATTGGATCTGATGCTTCCGGATATGGACGGGTATGAAATCTGCAGGCAAATCAGGGAGATTTCAGAGATCCCGATTATTATGGTAACGGCCAAGAATGAGGAAATTGATATGATTCGGGGATTGGGCCGCGGAGCGGACGATTATATCGCAAAACCCTTTAATCCCAATCAATTAATTGCCAGGGTGAAGGCCCACATAGCAAGGTTTGACCGGCTGGTTTCCCGCGGACAAAACAAAGAAGAAGACATGAGGATCAGGGGTTTGCATATTCAGCCGGTGACCCGGAAAGTTTTTGTGAACAGCCAGGAAAAAGTGCTTACGGCCAAAGAGTTTGACCTGCTGCTGTTTATGGCTTCATCACCGAACCAGGTTTTCAGCAAAGAGCATCTGCTGGAGCAGGTGTGGGGATTTGATTTCTATGGGGATGTGACAACCGTTACAGTTCATATCAGAAGACTGAGGGAGAAAATTGAAAAAGACCCGTCCGATCCTGATTATATTGAAACCGTTTGGGGTGTGGGCTATCGATTTAAGCGGTAAGAGCGTATAGATTTCTATGCGTTCTTTTTATATTCCCGGATTTAATATTTTTGTAAGAAATTGATAAGAGTGATGTTAGAACCCCCGCTTAGAATAGGTTTTGTAAAGGAAATCTGGTCGCCATGAAGCTTCTTGAAGCCGAAAATTCGAGGAGAAGGCCGAAAATGGTCGCCATGGAGGCTTCATGAAGCCGAAAAATCGATGAGAAGGCCGAAAACGGTCGCCATGAGTGCATCATGAAGCCCAAAAATCGAGAGTAGGGCTGAAAAGGGTCGCCATGAACGCTTCATGAAGCCGAAAATTCGAGGAGAAGACCAAAAACGGTCGCCATGAGTGCATCATAAAGCCCAAAAATTGAGAGTAGGGCTGAAAATGGTCGCCACGAACGCTTCATGAAGCCGAAAAATCGATGAGAAGGCCGAAAACGGTAGCCATGAGTGCATCATGAAGCCCAAAAATCGAGAGTAGGGCTGAAAATGGTCGCCATGAAGGCTTCATGAAGCCGAAAATTCGATGAGAAGGCCGAAAACGGTCGCCATGAGTGCATCATAAAGCCCAAAAATCAAGAGTAGGGCTGAAAATGGTCGCCATGAGTGTTTCATAAAGTTCAACATTCAAGAAAAGAGCGGGGAGGGAACGAAATGAAGGAGAAATTGCCAAAAAGAACATTGGCTGAAAATAGTTATATAGGACTGGGTATGATTTATCTGGGCTGCCTGCTGATTCAATTTTTTCTGGCGGGCATGTCGATTTTTGAGGATCCATCCAAGTGGGCCGCCCATAAACTTTTTGTGCATATGTTTGGCTATGCCATTCCAGTGCTGATGATCATAACTGCGCTGGCAGGAGGGTTTTTCACGCTGATCTATAAGGAGATCATGGTCATTTTCCTGCTGCTGTTTGCCATGTATTTCACGGCAAACATGGGCTGGAGAGTCGGCTGGCTGGGTGCTTTTCACCCGATTGCGGGGGTTCTGCTGCTGGGGGCAGGCGCGGCAGCGGTTTGGAAGGTCTTGAAGGGGCATCGGGAGGCAGGCCACTCAAAAGAAAAGAACAAAGGGATGCTGATTTGGGCATTGGCAGGTGCAGCCGGCGGATTAACGGCGGGCGTCATTTTGTCCAATTTAATCGGGATTTTTGGCTTGATTTTATTCGATAAACCAATGGGCATTAAATTTCTGCCGTTCTTTCTGGCTGCATGCTCCGCAGTGCTTCTGCCGGTTTGGCAGTTAAAAAAGAGACGCAAAATGGAGGAGGAAAAGGAATGAAACAAAAACTGACATTTTTCTTTATGGCTGCGTATTTATGGATCACGTTCATTATGCTGGGTGCCTTTTTATTGGAGGTGTTCATGGTTTATCCGAATATCTTTCATAACATCCCGAAATCGTTTGAAGTATCGATGGATTTTATGGAGGCCGCAAGTCCCCATACCTTTTTCCCGCCGCTCGGTTTTGCAAGCTGGGTCACTGGAGCCGGGGCGCTGCTCCTGGTTTGGAAAATGAAAGTTGCCCGTAACTGGGTTCTGGGAAGTATCCTTGTCATGATTCTGCTAGGTGTCATATCCATGGTGTTTGAATGGCCGAGAAACGAAATTATGTTTATTGAGGGGCAGACTGTCCATTCAGTTCAATTTCTGAAACAGACAGCGCGTGAATTTCTGATGATCAATTGGATAAGGGTTGCATGCAACACGTTCGGGGCAATCATGGTGTTTGTCGGTTTTTTGAAATTTTATCAGTGCAGATTGCGTTATAGTGAGTAGGCAAATGAAAAGGGACAGGCGGGGCCTGTCCCTTTTCATTTAGATGGAGACACTAAAGAGTGTCCCCCCATAGATTATTTCCCTGCCCCTGGACCAACCCGTCGTGCAGCAGTATCTTTTTTGGCGGGATCTGTTTCAGATGTACTTGTAAATGTAAGGTTTGTCGGAACAGGCTTGGTTTTTGGAATTTTCACGTAAACGGGAACTTCCACGGTTTCGCCGGCTTGCACTTCAATGACATTATGCTCGAGCATGAGCTCCCATCCAGCTTCTGTCTTTGCATTGAGGCGGATAAGATCCGCTGCATTGCCCGTATTGGTTACCTTGAAATAATAGGCTGCAACCCTGCCAGGAGCGGCAAATTGGACTTTGCTGTTCTCTGCAGCAACTCCCCTCATAGACGAGCCGGAGTCATCCATATGTCGTACAGCGACTCGATAGGAGAGTGCCCCTTGATTATCGAGCTTTTTATCTAAAATGTAAAAGTGAAGCCGGTTATGCTCGTCCTTATATTCGCTGACAACACCATCTGCAGTACCTGCCTTAAAGAGGGAATCGGAAAGCTGCCTGTAATCCCCTTTGGAATACATGGCTTCTGTTCCGTCAGGACGTTTAAAGTCAACCTGGTTAATATCTTCCGCATGCGAGTCAATGACCCAAATGTTCGGTGCTGATTCAGAATTTTTTGTCTTTGCAAGAAGAACGCCGGAATCTGGAGTGAAAGAGTCGAATCCTACTCGGTCAACAACTTCAACAGTATAGTTGTTATACCATTTTTCCCCGCGCTGCATATCAGCACGCCAGTCGTCCTCAAGCGAGTTTTTCGGAGTCAGATCCTCCATGCTGATGTTAATGCCGTGAAGGGCACTACGGCCAAATTCTTCACCAGCGGGTACGGCACGTGCAAGGATATCCGCAAACACAGGTCCGGATTCAGCCAATTCTCCCCGGCTGATGTTCAGGTATTGGTCTTCCGATAAGAAGCCTTGCTTGATCTTGTTCCGGAGCATATGATGGGACGGCGCTGACCCGCCTAGAGTAGGGAGTACCATCCAGCGCGTATGCGGCCCTGCAGGCCCATTAAAGCTTCCGCGGCTCATTAATTCCCAAGGTCCGGAATAGGAGCGGGATACAGGCTCTCCATATGGATTGTTGTAGTTATCCCCTAAATTCATAATATGGCCAAATTCATGAGCGAAGGTGCCCATTCCATCATTTTCGCCTTGGATCGAAACCCCTCGGCTGGCACTTGACCAGATGCTTTTCGCAGCAAGCCATGAAGTCCAGGGAACATAGCGTGTATTGGCGGAATTAGGGAACCCTTCAAAAGGCGGGCCGAATTCCTTTGCTACATCCTCTGCGGTTTGGAACATCATTTCCCCAAACTCCTGCCAGACACCTGACTCATCATATCCGGCATGCAGGATGAAGGTAAAATCATAATTCTTTCCTGAAGCTGCAATATCAGCTTTCGCCTTCTCCATAGCTTCAGTTCTTAAATTTTTTGCTTCGTACTCTCCTGGCATATTGCCTTGCTGTCCAAACTCGTTAAGTCCGTATTGGAATTCATTGTGATCCATCCGATAAGTTCCAAATGAATCCAGTTCTACAGCCCATTTGCCATACGAATTTTCTCTCCAATATTCATTTATGGTCCGGTAATTATTCAATGGCTGCGGTTTGTTCAGGAAATCCACCCAGAACTGGCCGATTTCATCCCGTGGGATATTGCCGGTGCCAATGGGGTTGCCTGCTACTTCAGAACCTTCAGGCTGACTTAAAATAAACTCCCTGTCAGGAAAATCGACAATAACAAGTGCTCCCCTTAATACTCTTTCAGGTTCAATATCAGCCGTGCGCCAGTCAATTCCCGGAACTGGCCGGTAATCTTCCCAGGTCATATTTTCAGGAAGTTCCCATGACTGCGCATCTGCAGGATCCGGGAAGTCTTCGAGACCTGGCTTTTCTGCATATGCTGCAGAAGAGACTGTCAGTAAAAGAAATGTAACTAGCATGATAAAAGACCTTTTCAATTGCCTCAACTTAATTCGCCTCCCTTAATTCTAGCATTCTGGTAAATTATACAATTTTATTTCGTTTTTAAAAATATAAAATATTTAAAATATTCAAAATGATAGAGAAGTCCTAAAATTGGTGCTTGTCACCTCCCGAAATTTGTCGAAAAGGTCCTGCTGGAAGCAGGGGTATTCTTTAGTTAATAGAGTTGCTAACCTAAAAAAATAGCGGGGAAGAATTTGAGAAATTTTACATAGAAAGAAGGTCTGGTGAGAATTTGGTTGAAAAAATATATATATCATTGATAAAAGCTGGAGGCACAAATGAAAATAACTATCTTTTGCACGATGCCAGATGCTGGCATATTAAATGGAATCTTAGAACTTCATAAAAACATATTCGGTGATTCTGATGATTTGGTGAGCAAAATGAAAAGCAAACCCCAATTACTGGTGCTGACGGCTATGGATGGAGAAAGGGTGATCGGGTATAAAATGGGGTATGCCATTGATGAGGATACGTTTTATAGCTGGCTTGGCGGGGTGGCCCCTAATTACAGGAAAAGTGGGATTGCTTCCATGCTGATGGAAAAGCAGCACGGATACCTAAAAGAAAAGGGCTATAAAGTGGTCAGGACGAAGACGATGAACAAATGGCGAAGCATGCTGATTTTAAATATTAAGCATGGATTTGATGTGATTGAAACTTATACGGATGTAAAAGGATTGCATAAGATAGTGCTGGAGAAACGATTACATACTTGAGGCTGCCGAAAATGGGCAGCCTTTATTTGTTTGTTCACGAAATCTTCATAATTAATTAAAAATATTTATAAACCCTGCCTTTTTTAATGGTTAATTTCGATTTTATAAGTGTGATCTAATCGTAATTCCAAAAAGAATTTGCGGACGGTGCAAAAACAAAAAACGGGTGGAGGGGTTAAGATGAGCAAACTTTTGGTGAAGGAGAATCCAATTTTGATTCTGCCTTCTTTGGCAGAAAAGATTGGTTTCAATGAAGCTGTGATGCTTCAGCAGATCCATTATTGGCTGTTGAACAGCAAGCATGTAATAGAAGAACGAACCTGGATTTTTAATACATATAAAGATTGGAAAAAGCAAATGACATTTTGGTCTGAGACAACCATTAAGCGGACGATTCGCTCGCTTGAAGATCAAGGCTTTTTGATATCGGGGAATTTTAATTTTTCAAAGATGGATAAGACAAAATGGTACACGATTGATTATGAGAAGCTTGCTGCTGAGGTGGAGGGCTGCCAAGAGTACTTTCTGGCATCTGGAACCAGTCAGATGGAACTGTCGAGCCAGCCAGAACGCCCTATGGAGGATGCCGGGTCGGAACAACCAATACCAGAGACTACTGCAGAGACTGCAACAGAGAAAAAAGATATTGCTTATGCTGCGGTTATCGAATACCTGAACAGCCAAACCCATTCAGCATACCGGACAGGCTCGAAGAAAACGAAGAAGCTGATCCGGGCACGGTGGCTGGAGGGATTCAGGCTCGAGGATTTTAAAAAAATGATCGACCTGAAGTCGGAGGAATGGCTGCATGATCCGTATTGGAGGAAGTTCCTGAGACCGGAGACGCTGTTTGGCACCCGCTTTGAATCGTACCTGAATCAAAAGCCGCTTGGTAAGCGGATGCGGGAGGAGGATTTTAACCTTGATGACTAAACGGGAGACGTATACGCTGCTTGCGCTGATTGCCGTTTATTACGAGCAGTTTGAGGTGAATCAGCAAAAAATTGATTACTGGCATGAGGTGCTGCGGCATCATGAGGTTGAAGACCTGCGGCAGAATTTGCTTCAGCATGTGGAGGTGTCACCTTATCCTCCGAAGATTTCGGATCTGATGCGAAAGTCTGCGGCTGTTTCGAGAGCGATTCCAGATTGTAGGGATTCGGCCTTTATTGTTCCGATTTCCTGGAAGCCGGCAAGCGAGGAAGTGGTTCAGGCTGAACTGGCGAAAATGCGGCAGATTCTCGGCATAGTCAGGGGGGAAGTCTGATGCAGGGGTACGGGCTTTACAGCCAGGAAGCAGAAGAGGCGACAGTGGGAGCGCTGTTTTTGGAGGATGGGCTTATTAAAGATTGCACGCTGCGGCCGGAACACTTTTATTTGGCCAGACTAAAACGGCTGATGTCGCTTATTCTGCAGCTTGATGCGAAGGGGAAGCCTGTTGACGTGATTTCGGTTGTGGAGGAAGCGGGCCAGCACAATCTTGAGAGCATTGGTGGAATCAGCTATATCACCCAGCTTGCCGGAAGTGTGCCGACTGTGGCGAACTTTACATTTTATCAGGACACGGTTCTTGAATATTACCAGAAGCGCAAGGCGGTAGAAATTGCGGGGCGGATTCAGGAACATGCACAGAATGGTGACATTGCCTCCACTTTGAGGGATGGCATCCATGATCTCATGCAGGTTGAGGATCATCTTGGGGATGATGACTTGGGCGAGATCATGCCTGCTTTGGTTGAGCTTTACGGGGAGGCGGAAATGGATCTTGGCGAAATGACTGGGATTCCGTCTGGTTTTAGGAACCTGGACAGGCTGACCGGCGGGTTTCAGGAGTCTGATTTGGTCATTGTCGGAGCGAGGCCAAGTGTCGGGAAAACAGCCTTTGCTCTGAATATGGCCTTGAACGCGGCTGATCAGGAAGCGGCCCTTATATTTTCACTGGAAATGTCCAAAAAGCAGCTCCTGAAAAGGATGATCAGCTGCAAAGGGGAGATCAGTTCGATTAAAATGAGGAACCCGAAGCGGTATTTTAATGATGGAGACTGGGCTCATTTATCCGGTGTGATGGGAGCGTTCGGCGAGGTGAATCTGCATATTTTCGATCAGGCGGGAATGGATATTCAGTACATCTGGTCCAAGGTCCGGAAAGCTCGCAGGAAGTACAGCGAGGGTAAACGGATACTGGTGGTGATTGATTATCTGCAGCTGATTGCGGGTGATCCCAGGCATCAGAACCGCCAGGCGGAAATAAGCGAGATCAGCCGGAAGCTGAAGACAATGGCAAGGGATTTGAATGTAGCAGTCATTGCCTTGTCTCAGCTTAGCAGGGGTGTGGAAAGCAGGCAGGACAAGCGGCCGCTGCTTTCAGATTTGCGGGAAAGCGGGCAGATTGAGCAGGATGCGGATGTGATTGCGTTTTTGTACCGAGATGATTATTACCATAAGGAATCCGACCGCAAGGATACAATTGAGATCATTCTCGCCAAACAGCGGAATGGACCGATTGGGACAGTAAGATTGGCTTTTATGAAGGAAATAGGGAAATTTGGGGATTTGCCGCCGGGGGAGTTTGGGTGAGCTGCTGCTTTTTAGGGAAGAGAGTTGTGAGCGGGACGAATAAGGGAATCGTCCTTTGGGTGGGGAAGTTGTTGATGAGGGGCACGAATGAGGTGGAATCATACCCCTTGTGCGGAAAAATGGAGCGCACGAATTGGGTGAAATCGTTCCCTTCGCAATGAAAAATTGATAATGAACGGAACTAATCGAGCTGAAAGGTATCCTCAAATAAAGCAAACCGGCATCAAGCACAATTAATTGTCACACTTATTAAACGCGTAACCGGAAAAGGGACAGGTTCACTGTCCCATCAGGTTGTTTTTAAATACCCTTCATTTTGAATGTCTATCTGAAATTGGATATCAGATTTCAAATTTGGATAGTAAATGGATCTCCAGTTTTTTAGCTCGTTTCGATCGATTTTAGTGCGATACAATTGTCCCAAGCCCAGAATATCTGCTTCGCTTTCCTGGAGTTTGGCTAACATGCTGCTGAATCGGCCTGACAGGAGATGGCTTAATTCTTTCTTGATCATGGCACTGGATGTTTTGCCCCGTGTTTCGAGGACGACAACCTTCAGGTTTATTCGGCTTTCCAAAAACGGCTGTTTATCAGTCAATTCAATATGCTGGTCCATGGAGTTGCCGATGATCATGACACTTGCGTGATCCAGGACTTCGATTTGTCCATGGGTGCTTTCATTATTAAATGCATTGAATAGCAGGGTTTCGTCATTGCTGATCTGCTCTACCATCTTTCCGTTTTTGATAACGGCAGAGCCAACTTGCTTGTAAGTTGTCGTTTCTCCTGTCATTAACAGGGGGATGGCTACATCGCGTGTATAGGAATGAATGCTTCGGTAGACTTCCCATATCCTTGTAAGGGCAATTTCCGGATTCCAGCCTGCATTTTTTTCGAAGTAATCGAACATGTTGGTTCCGTGAAGCTCCTTTGATTCTGTAAGTATTGAAAAAAACTCATCCATGTTCTGGTCACAAATGGCGATTAGCACTTTGGGTGAAACTTCCCGGGATCTCATGAAACCGGCAATAATGTCCTTCATGCCTTCCTCAGCCGTTTTACGCTCAATCATGATTACTTTTACATGAAGCAGGTCTACGCTGGTCTCCATGTTTCGGCTGATCACATCGACGGCGTGGGAGATAGTTTCTCCAGTTCCGGTAACGACTTTCACTTCCAAATTATCTTCGATGGGCTCAACGATTTTCAAGAATACCTTGTATTTGCCATCTTCATCTGTAGAAATGCCAAGGACAACGGGGAGTGTCCGGTGATTGATATCCCTAATGTCCCAGCAGCCGGTTAAAGTCATCATTGCCAGAAGCAGACAGACCGTAATAGGGGCTTTAGATTTTAGATTAATTGGTTTCATTTTTACCCTTCCTCTTTATGCGGCGTCCAAAGAAAAAGATTGAAAATGGGACTGCAATCAAAATGTAAAACCTCAGAAACGTATTCCACCAAAATAATTTCTCGACATCCTTCCAGTCCTGGATGAAGAAACATGAAAGATAGACTGCGGCAGATAGGGCTAGCAACAATTTTACCGGTTTAATGGAAGGAAGGTAATGAGTTAAGATACGGATTGTCTTCCAGGACACAAGGGCAAGGTAAAGCATGATAAAGGAGATGAGGCTCAATAGAAAAAACATCGTGACCCTGTCGAACATCAGCCAATTAATATTGATGGCGTCCACGGCCACAACATATGGAAGGAAGGTTGTGGCTGAGGTGGCCTGCCCAAAAGTCAGCACGGGAATATAGACTGAAAAAAGGAAAAAGGGAATAAGGAAGGCAGCGGCCCATAATATATATTTTCTGTTATAGGAGAAATAAGGCTGAACAAAACCCAGAAACAAAAAGCCTCCGGAGAAAGCAAAAAAGCTTTCCAAATATGTTCGTTTTATAATAAATCCGAAATCTGCATCTAAAGGAACCACGTACCTCCAATCCACGTTTTGAAAAGAAGTGAAGAAAATAAAGATAATGATGGGAAGAAACAAAAGGGATAGAAGAAGACCGGTGCGAAAAATGGTTTCGGCTCCTTTGGCTGCTATATAGGTCGAAATGGATATCAATAATAGCATGATGGCCCATAATGGTGTGTTTGATAAAAAGACAATCGTAATAATTTCTGAATAAGCCCGGAGTGTTATCAATAAAATCATGCAGAAATATAAGAAAACAGGGGCAATAAAAAGGATAGCTGTCCCTTTTCCGATTCCTGCATAGATGCGAATGATGTCTTTTTTCGGAAAATAGCTTAGCCCCTTCATATAAATAGTAATAAAAATGAAATGAATGACCACACCGACCAGAACAGGAAGCCAATGGCCCTGCTCTGTGCTTGAAATAACATTGCCGGGATACATAAAGAAAATAAGGCCCAAATGACTGATGACGTACATCAGCATGACATGCAAACTTTTATCCGCCATTGCTCTCATTCCCTTTTAAATTTAAGTAGAGATAGGACTTGCCATAAGTATTGAGGCTTGCCAGGTAAGCGCCTACGAAAACCAAACCGGCAACCAGTCCTAAAATGCCAAAAATTGCTGCCAGGACCACAATGGCATATTTGAACAGCCGAATGGAAACAGAATTTTGAAAGCCGACGATGGTTGAGTTGGCAATGGTAGTGGCGGCTAGAATGATGATCAGCAGGTTGCTGACTAATTTCGCTTCCACGGCAGCCTGTCCCAGGATAATTCCCCCGACCATGGTAATGGTGGGGCCAATGGATTTAGGCAGCCTTACACTGGCTTCCAGGATTAATTCCAGAATAAGCAGCATGAAGAAAATTTCCACCAATGCCGGGTAGGGAACTCCTTCACGGCTTTGGGCAACTGATAAAGCAAGCTGGAGCTGCAAGACTTCAGGGTTTACGGAAACCAGAGCCACATACAGCCCTGGTGTTATCAGCGTGATTAAAATGCCGATGATTCTAATTAACCGAATGGCTAACATGAGGGGCAGGGGAAAATTCCGGTCATTTTCAATAGCAAACATATCCCAGAACAGACTTGGAAGAATGAGCGCAAAAGGCAAGCGATCCACGAATAGAACCACTTTTCCCTTTCTCAGATTCTGAACCGCATGATGGGGCAGCTCGGTCGTATTAAACTTTGATATAGCATTCCATGATGGAAACCCCAGCATTTTAGCCAGCCCCTGAAGATCACATGCTTCCATTTGGATATTTTTTTTAATATTATCACGTATGCTATTAACTAGATCCATATCCGCTTGGCCGTCTATATAAAGCAAGGAAAGTTTGTTTTTGCGGCTGTGTCCGGCCGAAAAAGAATCGATTCTAATTTCCTCCGAGTTCACCAGTTTTCGGACGATGCCGATATTGGCATCAATACCTTCTGTAAACGAATCCAATGCTCCTTTAATAACATTTTCATTTGTTGGCGTATCAATCGAACGATCGAGCATAGCAGGTACAGGCTCCATAATGATAAAACGGGAGGTGTTTTCAAAATGGATAATCAGTTTGCCTTCATATATGGATGAAATGGCTTTCCGGACATCGCCTTCAATCACTTCCCCTATGGCCCGCCATAAATCCTCAGAAGGCTGATTCTGCGAAAGGATGCTCTCCGCATGCTTGTGAAGCACCGTTCTCGTTTTGATAAAATCAATGAGTGTATTAAATCCCATCAGCATCACGGCAGCATCCGCAAGATAGTCCCTTTGAAGATGAAAATCGCCATTGTTTCCAAGCTCTGCTTTTATTTCAATAACAAATCGATCCATTGCGGGTTACCCCTTTATAAAGACATAAATATTATTAAGTTTCGCTTGCTGGAAAATTTTATTCCTATAAACTTTATCTGGCGTTTTAAACCTCGGCTAAAGAGGTATCTTTCGTCTTTGAACAAGAGTTCAGCCAGGAATTATCAAAACTCGAGAGGAATAGTTAATGTGGGGGGGGGGAAGTTAAATGAAAATTATCGCAGTTCACGAACATCCGCATTTAGTTGAGGGCGCAGTCCAATTTTTCTGGGAACAGTGGGGGAATGAGCAAAACTTCCGCTTTTATGAGGATTGCATGATCCATTCAGGGAAATCGGGGGACGGCATCCCGAGGTTTTATGTTGGGATCGAGAATGAAGAAATCATAGGCACGTATGCGTTAATCCGCAATGACCTCAATAGCCGGCAGGATTTGCATCCGTGGCTGGCATGTCTGTACGTTGATCCCAGCAGCAGGGGAAAGAAGCTTGGCGCCCGGCTGCTTGATCATGCTATTGAAGAAGCGGCGAAGCTTGGATTTAAGAAGCTCCATCTCCAGACGGATTTGCAAGGGTATTATGAAAAATACGGCTGGACACATAGCGGAGAGGTGTACGGGGCGAGCGGGGATTCCATTAAGTTATATGAAAAGGATACTGGCGCATCTTCGAGCAGGAACGACAAAAACTAAACGCCCAGGAATTTCCTGAGCGTCTTGTTGAATGATTACTGCCGTTTTCCAAAGAACGTACCGGTCACTTCCTGCTCCTGCAAGGAGAGAAGCTGGGAGACGGTAATGAATTCGTAGCCTTCTTTTTCAAGATAGGTCAGCAGGTCTGGAAGTGCTTCAGCAGTTGGCTTATGGATATCGTGCATCAAAACGATTGCGCCTGGCACTGCATTGGCCTTCACGATTTTTTGAATAGCCGAGGCATTAAGTGTTTTCCAGTCCAGTGAATCGACCGACCATAGAATAAGCGGTGTATGGGCCATTCCGGCAATTTTTTTCACATCTTCATTCATGGCCCCATAAGGCGGGCGGACGGTTGCTGGAAGCTGGCCGCTTGCTTCTTTGATTTTGGTGCTGGCTTCTTCCATTTCTTTGCGGATTTCGATTTCACCGAGGGATGAAAGGTCCGCATGGCTGTCACTGTGATTTCCGATTTCATGACCTTCTTCAGCCACTTGGCTTGCGAGGGCAGGATAGAATTGTGCCTGGCTGCCAAGCATATAAAAGGTAGCCTTTGCGTTATGTTTTTTTAGAATATCCAGAATAAGCGGTGTGACTTTCGGGTGTGGCCCATCATCAAAGGTAAGGGCAATATACTTGCCGTTTGGATCCAGCGGAGCCGCTTCTGGTTCCTTGACTTCCGGTTCAGGAAGCTGAATGTCAGGGAGCTTCAAGTGCTGGGCGATTTCATCCTTTAAGAGGGGACGGATCTGTTCGATTGGAATTTTCACTTTGACCGCTCCGGCTGCACCGGCCGCAATTTCATATTCGTTAAAATAAAGGGTGAAATTCTTGCCGCTCAGTGCCCATTTCCAGCTCGACGGATTTTCCAGCGCTTCGTCAAGCAGGTCCTCAAACAGATAGTCCTGGAGTTCTTCTTTCTCGCCCATTTGTTTTTTTATCAACGGCCTGAGAGTCGCCAGGGACTCCTCATCCATACGAATCACATCGGCAAGATGTACCATTTTCTGATTCGCAAGGTCGATAGTGAACGTTTTGACCGCAGCCTGCCCATTTGCGCCGCCTGTGTACTGGTAGGCTTCAAATACTAGGGTGTACATGGTATCGGAGACTTTTTTCGGCTCCGCCTTGATATTAAGATGGGCACGGAATTCTTCACTGTCCAGCACCTGCCGGTTTGCCTTCACAAGTTCCAGGAATTCCATTTCCTGCGCCTGAATCCATTCTTTCATGGGTTTGTTCAAATTCTCAATTTCAGTGATCGGAGTACTGATCGCAAGGGTATAAGATTTCGTTTCCTTTGTCCGGGTTTCAAGGTTTAATCCGGGGAAAGCTGCCGGGGAAGTGGTTTCTGTTCTGGAAAAAGCCTGCAGGCTGGTGTCAGCTCCAGAGCTGATGAAATAATAGATGCCTGCAATGAAGATGCAAAATAATGCCCATGATGGCCATTTTAACCGCTTAAGCAATGATATCCTTTCCTTTCCTGTCTGTAAAATTATGACTCTCCAAATATATAATTATATCAGGTGAAAAAGGGAAAATCATCGGTCTTGTGAAAAATTCACCATTTACTTTTAAAAAAATATAGTATAAAATAACACTTTAATCCGACTAAAAAGATAAGAAAAGGAGTGAATGAGGTTGGCTCAAGTAGAAGTTAAAAGCAAATCATGGGTTTCAGCACCAACAACAGTTGTTTCAAACTTAAATCCAATTCAAAAGCCTTTTGTTGCAGCTGGCGTTCTTGCAGCTATCATTTTGTTCATTTCCATTATAAATGCAGCGAACATGACACAGGGAGTTCTATTTATTATTGGAATTGCACTCGGCATGACCTTGCTTCATGCCCGCTTCGGCTTCACATCTGCATTCAGGCGCTTCGCAAGCGTCGGAAACGGGCAGGGGCTGCAGGCGCATATGCTGATGCTGGCAGTTGCTTCAGCCCTATTTGCGGTTATTTTAAGCACTGGCTTTAGTTTTACAGGAATCGAGCCTAAAGGATATGTGTCTCCTGTAGGAGTTAGCGTCCTGTTTGGTTCATTTATTTTTGGGATCGGGATGCAGCTTGGGAATGGCTGTGCGTCCGGTACTTTGTATTCGGTAGGCGGAGGACAATCCTCGATGATTCTGACACTGATTTCTTTCATCGCTGGTTCCACGATCGGGGCGTACCACTTCTCATTCTGGATGGAAGAAACACCGGCATTGCCGCCAATCTCCCTGGCTACATCTACGGGACTCGGCTACGGCGGAGCATTGGTTCTGCAGCTTGCTCTATTTGCATTAATCTATTGGGTAACTCTGCAAATCGCGAAAAAGCGAAAAGCACCAATGATGAAAGCTTTGCCTACAACAGCCGGATGGAAAAAAATCCTGAGAGGATCCTGGCCATTGTTTGCAGCAGCGATTGTGTTGGCATTGCTGAATGCACTGACTCTGACTGTGCGTGGAACGCCTTGGGGCATCACATCCGCATTCGCATTATGGGGCGGTAAAACATTGATGGCAATGGGCATTGACGTAACATCATGGGGTTATTTTGCGACTGAACCGAACTTAGCCGCACTAAAAAATACCGTTCTTGCTGATTCTACAAGCGTTATGAACTTCGGCATCATCCTGGGTGCCTTTATTTCAGCGGCATTACAGGGAACGTTCAAGCCTGGGAAAATCAAGCCTGGTGTTGCCGGTGCTGCGATTGTCGGCGGACTGCTGATGGGATATGGTTCCCGCCTTGCATTCGGCTGCAACATCGGCGCTTACTTCGGCGGAATCGCATCTTTCAGCCTGCACGGCTGGGTATGGGCCATCATGGCCATGCTTGGAACGGGCGTGGCGCTGTTCATCCGTCCGCTGTTTGGATTGAAGAACCCGAAATCTACTGATTCGGTTTGTTAATGGAAAGCCTGGCACTCTCAATGAGTGCCAGTTTTTTTTTTGCAAAGTAATTAGTTTCTGCTGCCATAAATGATTACTCTCCAGCTGCACCTGGAAATCCCCGACTAGTCTTTTACCGTTCCGTTGATAGGAATCCCGCTATTCCCCAGACTTTCCTACTATTAGTAACTAAGTAACATTTTTTGAAAAATATTGAATTTTAGGAAAAAGTAATCTATTAATATTTCCATACTCGAAATATAATGAGTGGCAAATAGTAGAGGAGGGATTATATGAAAAAGAAAAAACTTCTCAGACCTGCAGCTGTGTTAGCTGTCATTTCTATGACTCTATCATCACTTGCCTACACACCCGGAAATGCAGCAGCGAAAGAAAAACCGGTACAGACAGCACAAATTGAGGATGTAAAGTCTCAGCCAATCTATTCATATGAGGAGGCGATTCGTGAGACTGTGTATGTCGAATCCACACTTGATTCGGATGAAAACGGAAAAGCAGATAGGATTGCTGTGGATATCATCCGTCCGAAGGAAACAGAAGAAGGCCTGAAGGTTCCCGTAATCATGGATGCGAGTCCATATTATGAAAGCATGGGGCGTGGAAATGAAAGTGAAGTGAAAGACCGGGACAAGGATGGCATTAATGAGAAGTTTCCTCTATTTTATGATAATTATTTTGTTCCAAGAGGGTATGCAGTCGCTTTGCCAGAGATGGTTGGAACGAACAATTCGGATGGCTGCCCGACAACAGGCGGATATGAGGAAATTGAAAGCATCCGGGTCGTGATTGACTGGATGAATGGCAGGGCAAAAGCTTGGGATCAAGATAATAATGAAGTGAAAGCAGACTGGACAACCGGGAATGTCGGAATGATCGGAAAGTCCTATGATGGCACGCTGGCTAATGGGGTAGCGGCTACAGGCGTAGAAGGCTTAAAGACAATTGTTCCAATTGGAGCCATTAGCAGCTGGTACAATTATTACCGCTATGAGGGACTTACATATTACAACAACGGACCAGGAGGCTTGGCCAGCAGAGTTGCCAGCAGCTCCCGCAAAGATGTCTGTAAGCCCGTGTTCGATCGCTTGAATGCGGAAGCGGATGATCCATCAGGAGATTATAATGAGTTCTGGGATGAAAGAAATTACGTTAAGGACGTAAAAAATGTAAAAGCAAGTGTGTTTGCTGTCCATGGATTAAATGATTTCAATGTGAAAATGAATCACCTCGCGGATTGGTGGTTAGCCCTATCCAAAGAAGAGGTTCCGAGAAAACTTTGGCTCACCCAAACTGGCCATGTCGATCCATTTGACTTCCGCAGAGCAGAGTGGGTTGATACACTGCATCGCTGGTTCGACTACTGGCTGATGGATATCGAGAATGGCATTATGGACGAGCCTGCCGTTGATATTGAAAGAGGTGCGGATAATTGGGAAACCCAGTCCTCATGGCCGGATCAAAATGCGGCAAATGTTAAAATACGATTAGCGCCAGGCGAGAATGATCAGACAAATGGCATGCTGACCACAGGGCCTGTAAAGGGGAATTTTCAGCAATCCTTTACAGATAACCCAACACAAACCGAGCAGCAGATGGTAACCAATGAAACGGCTGTCAAAAGCGACCGCCTGGCATTTTTATCTCCACAGCTTGAAGAAGATGTCCGTTTGAGCGGCATACCTGAAATTTCACTTCGGGCAAAGGTCAATAAAGAAGACTCTAATTTGACAGTTCTCATTGTCGATTATGGAGAGGATACCCGCATTCATCATGAAGGCCCGGGAGAGGGAGTCCGAACTCTGAATACAGAAAGCTGTTGGGGAGAAAGTATTTCAACAGATGATGGATGTTACAAAGAAACAGAAAAAACCACTCACACAGCACCATATGAAGTCGTGACAAGAGGATGGTTTGATCCGCAGAACTGGAAAACGATTGAGAAGGATGACCCTTTAAAAGTAGGCAAGAGCTATAAGTTTGAATGGGATGTATTGCCTGAAGACTACGTATTTAAGGAAGGTCACCGAATCGGCATCATTATCGCTGGAAGCGATCGAAGACGTACGATTCCATCAACAACAGGGGCCACGTTTGAAGTAAAGCTTGGGCAAAGTTATATCAGCCTGCCTGTTGTGGGCGGAAAAAAGGCAGTTGGATTTTAATAGAATAGAAGAGGCGGGTCTGCAGCAAGAGCAGACTCGTTTTTTTTTTCTCAGCAAAATAAGAAGGATAATTGTTTACGCAAGTTCCATTTCATAACAAAGTTCTTCCTGCTGTGTATCTTCAAACCATTTCATTCCGGCCGCAGTCATGCCGATTTTCCTGAGCACTTTTCCGGATGCAGGGTTGGCCGGATCCACAGCCGCGATTATTTTCCGGACGTTCGGGCCATTTTTCCTTAAAGCGGCCACGCATGCAGCGGCAGCTTCAGCTGCATATCCCTTTCCCCAGCAAAGCTGATTAAAATGATAGAGGAGCTCGGCTTCGTGTTCATTTTCTGCCGGATTAAACCCGCAAACCCCGATGATGGAGGAGTTTTCTTTTAGCAAAACAGTATAAACAGAGTAGCCTTTTTCATTCTGCAGCCGCCGGTAAAATTTGATGGAGCGCTGGATTTGGCTTTTTGTGCTGGCGCCGCCGCAGTATTTCATTACCTCCGGGCTGCCCCAAATCTCATAAACTGCATCCAGGTCATCGGCCTGCATGGTCCGGAGCAGGAGCCGATCCGTTTCAAAAGGAATGGTCATTCTATTCACCTCGTGCGGTTTTCTCTTCTATGAAAATATTATAAGATAGAGTAAGGAAAAACGTTAGGAGTTTTTGTCATGCATGTACTCTATAAATCTTTGATTTTGGGAATGGCCGCCAGCATCCAGGGGATCGCGATGACCTTTTTCTTGTTTCCGCATTTTATCCCGTCCGGCGGTGCGGCAAGTCTGGCGGTTTTATTCAATTATCTATTGGACACGCCCTATTCGGTGACATTGTGGGTTTTGAATGCGGGCCTGCTGCTGGCAGCGGCCAAATGGCTCGGGAAAAGCAGTGTGATTTGGACGCTGTTTTGTGTTTCGGTTACTTCGGTTACGATTGATTCTCTGACACCATACATAACGGAACCGCTGAATTCGGTTCTCCTGGATCTTTTGCTTGGAGCGGTAGTCTTTGGAGCAGGAGTCGGCATTTTATTCCGGATGGGCGCTTCGTCAGGAGGCATGGATATCCTCGCGTTAATCATTTCCAAAGCAAGGGGAAGTGCGCCGGGACGGACGTTATTTTACATAAATGGCAGTCTGCTTTTGCTTACAGGGGTTGTCGTGGACTGGAAGGTTATTGTTTATGCGGTGATCTGCCAGATGATTGGGACGCGGATGATTGATCTTATTTACAAGGTTGATATAAAAATCCTTGCGGAGAAATATAAAATTCATTACTAAAAGAAAGGGCCGTGCAGGCCTTTTCTTTTTAATGGAAAAAAAATAATTTACTACTATTCCAGGTTAATAACAGGAAAGCGGGGATACAATGATTCAGCTGCAAGAAGATAAGGAGAATAGCAAGAAGAATAATGAAGAAGAGGATAATGGCTGGGATGTAGGCGAGAATACGTATGAAGCAGGGGAGCAGCTGGCGGATGAGGGCTGTCTTGGCTGTGCCGGCGGATGCTTTTTTCAGGCTTTATTTCTTGTGATGACACCACTATATTTTTTTCTGACATAGAAAGGACAGGGGAACCTGTCCTCTACCAGATCTATCGGCCAAGATGTTATGGATATTGGACGGATTTTCATTTTATCGGCCACTCCGCTCCACATTAGCTTTTCAAAGATGTCATGGTGAAAATAATTTAATATAATACTCTCCACAAATAAAAAGTAGCATACGCTTCCCAATTCTTCCATGCAGCCGAATAATTCAAGATTTCCGATTTGGCCGGTTTTCTTTCAGAGCCTGTGATCCCTTTGATTGCGTTATGAAGGCCGACATCATCGATTGGAAAAGCATTCGGGAAGCGCAGGCACCGCATGAGGACATAATGGGCGGTCCATGGGCCGATCCCGCGTATTCTCGTTAGCTTTTTTTCTGCAGCTTTTACATTTCCCTCTTTCAGCAAGTCCTCTTTTGAAAGCTTGCCATTTGCAATTAAGCTTGCCACATCAATGAGATATTCGCATTTTTTAACGGTCATTTTTAAGTCGGCCAGATCTTCGATGGTTAACCCGGCAATCGTTTTCGCTGCGGGAAAGAGCCAGTATCTGCTCCCGCCGTATTCCAGGCACTCCCCATATTTTTCAACGAGCCGCCGTTTTAGTGTATATGCGTATGTAAGGTTGATCTGCTGCCCCAGGATTCCCCACGCAAGAGCCTCGAATAAGTCGGGAATTCCCATCACTCTGAGCCCGAAAAATTGCTCCGCGGGCTTTTGCAGCAAGGGATCTGTTTGTGCCATCTCATAAAATGGGTTCAGATTTGCTCCAAGGTCGAACCAATCATGAACATATGCCGCAATTTCTGCTTTCAATTGATGCGTGACAGGCTTATGAATACTGACGGATAGGAACTGATCTGACTCACCACTTATTTCAAGCAGCAGCTTATCCTTCCCAAAGGAAAGGGCACGTCTAATGGTCTCGCCGGAAATCTCATAAAGGCATTCGTTTGCCGATCTTGATAAGTATCGCAGGTTTTCGGAAAAGCTGAATTCATGCGGAGTGAAAAGGACCAGGCCATTTTCATCCTCTTTCCAATTAACAGTATGAGAGCTCATTTGGATTCCTCCTTTTCTTTATTGTAAATCCTCAGGATTACGTTATCTTGCGTTTATATTTAGGAAATCGCTGATGATAACATTTTTTGTGTATACTTTTTAGCAGAGGTGAGCGCAGGTGGCTTATGAACAGATTCCGGAAGAATATTGGAACGCGATAAAGGATTGCGACAAATCCTATGATGATCTTTTTCTTTATGGTGTTAAAACGACAGGGATATTCTGCAGGCCATCGTGCCGGTCGAGAGTCCCGAATATCGGCAATGTCGCTATTTTTCAAAATGCCGCTCAAGCACTGGCGGAAAATTTCAGACCGTGCAAGCGCTGCAAACCGGAAGGGCTCAGCCTGCCTGCAGAAGAATGGATTAAGCAAATAACTGTGTGGATCGATCAGCATTATTGCGCCCCGATTACATTGCATCAATTGGGGGACTTGTTTCATGGAAGTCCCTATCATCTGCAGCGGGTGTTCAAACGGGTTACCGGGAAGTCGCCCACAGAGTATATTCAGGATATCCGGCTTGAAAAAGCCGTTCATATGCTGGAGGCAGGTGAGCAATCGATAGCCGATGTCGGTGCATCAGCAGGATTCCCCAGCACCCCTTATTTTATCTCTTTATTTAAAAAGAAGCTGGGCACAACACCTGCAGCATATCGAAACAAAACAAGGGAGGAGCGGAAGAATGAACATTGAATGGGCGAACATGCAGGAAGGTGAGTGGAGCCTGTATCTCGCTAGAACAGAAAAAGGTCTCTGCTATATAGGCTCTGACCCGGAGTTTAAGGATTTTGAAAGGTCACTGAAAAAATATATTCCAGCTGCAGTGCTTGTAGAAAATAAAGCAGCACTGCAGCCATACATGATGGAATTACAGGAATTTCTTCTCGGGAAAAGACAAATTTTTTCAATGGACCTGGATGTGAAAGGCACTCCGTTTCAAGAGGAAGTCTGGGAGGCATTAACTCAGATTCCTTACGGTAAAACTGTCTCCTATTCGGACATCGCAGAGAAAATAAACAGGCCGCAGGCAGTCCGGGCAGCAGGGAAAGCAATCGGTGCCAATCCGCTGTTAATCGCGGTCCCATGCCATCGTGTCATTGGAAAAAATGGAGCGATAACCGGCTATCGCGGAGGCATAGAAATGAAGCATCATTTACTTGAATTGGAGAAACAAGGCTGAAGAGATGGTCCTCTTCGGCTATTTTTAATTTGCTTTAACCAACTTGGGCGTTTAATTGGATTCTGCAATGACAGTAATGGGAACTTTTTCCTCCAGTAACCGTAGAAAAAGGTAAGTGAACGCAGCGTACGCGTAAAGGCAGAGGAGGAGAAAAAGATGTATGTAATTGATCCCATGTTCTGGCCAAAGCTTTTACTTTTAATAACGATTGTTGGAGTATTAATCTATTCTTTCGAATTGGGTTTAAGAAAATGGCTGAAAGTGGAGAAGAAGAAATTTTTTTCTTATAACCATATCAATGATAAACATAAAAAGGTGGATTGGACCATTCGGATTGGTTTTTTAGTTACCCTCTTGACCGGATATGTTATTAACATGAAGCGGTACCCGATGGAATTTATATGGTATTTGGAGCCAGCGGTTCTGCTGATTGTTTTTATTGTTCTTTCCGAAACGGCCCGAGCTTTTATGGAGTGGAAATATGCAGAAAATCGCAAGGCTTATCTTGTAACGATTTTCCACCTGGCCTTTGTTTTATTTTTGTTATTCATTGTTATTAAGACTGACTTTTTCTGGATGCTGTAGAGCTGCTAAACAGGCGTCAGCAAATTTTTGAAAAAGAATAGGAAATAATAGAAAATGAATAAGACCTAATCTATTGCTTTTGGTTAACTTTATTTAGGAGTGGAATGATGAGAGATATTTCGATATTGATTGCGGACGATGAGGAGGAGATTGCTGATCTGATTGCCATTCATTTAGAAAAAGAAGGGTACCATGTTATTAAAGCATCGGATGGACAAGAGGCCGTACGTATTGTTGAGACTCGGTCGATTGATTTGCTGGTTTTGGATATTATGATGCCAAAGATGGATGGATATGAAGTAACCCGCCGCATTCGCGAACAGCATAATATGCCGATCATATTTTTGAGTGCGAAAACATCTGATTTTGATAAAGTGCAGGGCCTGGTGATTGGAGCAGATGATTATATGACGAAACCATTCACCCCCATAGAATTGGTTGCTCGTGTAAATGCCCAGCTCCGGCGTTTTATGAAGCTGAATCAGCCCAAAGCAGATATTAAAACCAGCCTGGAATATGGCGGATTAGTGATTACTCCTGATCAGCGTACAGTCACTCTTTATGGAAAAACCATCGACCTGACACCGAAAGAATTTGATATTCTGTATTTACTGGCGAGCCATCCAAAGAAGGTGTTTAATGTGGAAAATATCTTTCAGCAGGTGTGGGGCGAAGCCTATTTTGAAGGCGGAAATACCGTTATGGTCCATATACGGACGCTTCGAAAAAAGCTTGAGGAAGACAAACGAAAAGACAAATGGATCAAGACTGTATGGGGAGTAGGGTATACCTTCAATGGGTAAAATAATGCGCAGTTTTCGATCAAAAATGGTGCTGTTATTCGGTTTGAGTATGCTCCTCTCAGGGCTCGTAACTTATCTAATCTTCAAAGGACTGCAATACTATTATCACACGATGGTGCAGTATGAGGATCCTATGGCTCAGTTCCGCATCTTTTTGGGGAGATTCGGGGATTTTAATCTTTTTTTCATCTTATTCATTTTACTATCTTTCCTTTTTTTCTTTTTCCTTACGAAGCCCTATTCTGCTTATTTTAATGAGATTTCCAGCGGCATTCGTTATCTTGCTCGGGGTGATTTTCAACACAAGGTGCATATCCAGTCAAATGATGAATTCAGGGATATTGCGCTGGACATTAATTTGGCAAGTGAAAAATTGCAGGAAGCAATTAAGCGGGGGGACTTTTCGGAAAGCAGCAAGGATCAATTGGTTGTTAATTTAGCTCATGATTTGCGGACCCCTCTTACATCCGTTTTAGGATATTTGGATTTGATCCTTAAGGATGAAAGCCTGACAAAAGAACAAGTCAGACATTTCTTAACCATTGCCTTTACTAAATCTCAACGATTAGAAAGGCTGATTGATGAATTATTCGAGATTACCAGGATGAACTATGGAATGCTGCCTCTAGAAAAAAAGAGAATCAATTTAACAGATCTGCTTAATCAATTAAAGGAAGAATTGTACCCTGTATTCGAAAAAAATCATTTGATTGTACGGATGAATAGTGAGCCCCACTTGCCGATTTTTGGTGATGGAGATTTGATCGCACGCGTTTTTGAAAATCTTATGACGAATGCAATCCGCTATGGGTATGAAGGACAGTATGTTGATATTAACGGGTATATAGAGGCGGAGGAAGTAGTCGTCCAAATTGTGAATTATGGAGATAGCATTCCTTCGAATGAACTGCCTTATCTATTTGATATGTTCTATACCGGTGACAAAGCGCGAACTCATCAAGAAGATAGCACAGGTCTTGGATTGTTCATTGCGAAAAATATTGTGGAACAGCATGATGGATCGATTGCGGCTGAGAGCAGCGTCATTCAGACCGTTTTTGAAGTCCGTTTACCAAAAGACAATGAACTGGATACGAAAGAACTAGTAACTTCCATTACATGATTTAAGAAAAATTTAATCTTTTCCCTACTCTTTATTTTAATAGTTTTTCCTATTCTTTTAATCAAATAAGATTTAGGAGGAAACTGAAAATGAAGAAGTGGGGATTTTTATTGCTGCTAGTTTTGTGCTTGGGATTATCTTATATAAATATGGATTCTCTTTTTGAGCCAAAAATAGAGATACAACAATATAATCAATATGAACCTGATCAGGAAGAAGATGAGAGGACTGAAAGTAACAGCTCAAAAAAAGAGATAACAGAAGATCAAATCTATTTGGGAAATCTGCTTTTGGTCAACAGCAGCTATCCGGTACAGCCGGAAAGTGTTAAATCGGATATCATCAATCTGTCTGCTCACGGTGAATTGACACAGGGTTACGGATTGCTGGGCAGTGAAATTTATTTATCAGAGGATATAGCACACAGATTTTCAGAGATGATGGCTGCTGCAGAAGAAGAAGAAGTTCGCAATTTCTCTATTACGAGTGGATTTCGGGACTTTGACGAGCAGAATGCACTTTATCAGGAAATGGGTTCTGACTATGCCTTGCCAGCCGGCTATAGCGAACATAATCTGGGTCTATCGCTTGACGTAGGCTCCACTCAAATGAGAATGGCTGAAGCACCCGAAGGAAAGTGGATCGAACAAAACGCCTGGAAATACGGGTTTATTTTACGCTATCCAAAGGATAAAACGGATGTAACAGGAATTCAATATGAACCTTGGCATATTCGCTATGTTGGTTTTCCGCATAGTGCAATTATGAAGGAAAAGAATTTTGCTTTAGAAGAATATTTGGATTACCTAAAGAAAGAAACACACATTTCCATGAGTATGAATGGCGAAAAATACAATATTGCCTATTATCCAATTTCTCAAAGCAAGACGATTAACGTACCGGCTCATAGTCATGTTGAAATTTCAGGAAACAATATGGATGGAGTCATAGTGACCGTGAAAGAATGAAAATTAATGTCTGATTCGGAGCAGTTGCCGACAGGGGTGCGAGAGGCAAGAATGTGGAAATAACCTTTTTTTCGCTGGAAATCCCAGGCTAAAATAAACATCTTAATGGGAGTTATTTTTATCATTTAGCTTCATCTTTCACCTTTATTTCATTAGAATGATAATATACTCAAAGCATGATGAGGGGGGAGTAAAATGCAAAGCATCACCTGCGGAAAAAGATCCTATTCCAGAGAGTTTCATTCGCACCAGCATGAGTTTGGCCAGTTTCTTTTCCCCTTGCAGGGCTCCCTGGATATCAAGACGAAGTGGCAGGATATCAAGCTTGACCCCGACTATTGTTTTTATCTTCCGCCAGGGTCTGATCATAACTATCGGTCGATGGACCGGAATGAGTTTTTGATCCTGGATATCCCGACGGCCTATTTGCCGGAGGAGTCCAGCAGTATGTACATTCAGCTGGATCAGCAATGGTCTTCGATCCGTTATTTGCTGCTGGAAGAGGCGGGGAATCAGGGGAATGCATCCTCCCTGGCTGATTTGACCAGGTTTGTGGCCGGCAAACTGCAAATCGCCAAGCCTCCGTCGATTGATTATATTCATAAGCATTATAAGGAGTCGATCCGATTGGAGGGTCTAGCGAAAATCGAACATTATCATCCTGCCTATTATTCCGCATGGTTTAAGAAGAAAACCGGGAAAAGCCCAAAAGGCTATATATCTGATCTGCGCTTGAAAGAGGCGAAGCATTTATTAATGTCAACCTCCTGGTCTATGTCGGTGATCAGCGGGGAATTAGGCTTCGAAAATTCTTCCTCCTTTACACGGTGGTTTACCCGCTGTGAAGGAATAGCACCACAAAAATACAGAATCCTTAAGAATGGATAAAAGGGATATTAAACTTGGTAAAGAAAATTCTCAGGGAATTTTCTAAGATAAGTTTAATGATTCCTTTTATCTTTTTTTATTGAGGTGATAACATGAACGGGAAAACGGCTCCATTTTTCATATTGCTTGCCGGAGTGCTCTGGGGGACTACGGGTACCACGCAGGCATTTGCGCCGGAAAGCGCACACCCGATTGCCATTGGGGCTGCCCGTCTGGCGGCAGGCGGTTTATTTTTATTATGCATGGTTTTTCTGGCGGGGAAACTGGACCTGAAAAATTGGCCTATTAAGAACACCTTGATGGCATCACTTTGTATGGCCCTGTACCAGCCATTGTTCTTTTCAGCGGTCACTCTTACAGGGGTAGCCATTGGGACTGTGACAGCGATCGGGAGTGCACCGGTCTTATCGGGTCTTCTTGAATGGCTCTATTTGAAAAAACGCCCCTCTGCCATTTGGTGGTGTTCTACCTTCCTGTCCATTTTGGGCTGTGTCCTGCTATTCATGAACAAAAACTCGGTTCATATGGACCCGGCTGGCCTATTACTGGCATTGGGGGCTGGTTTAACATTTGCAGGCTATACGCTTGTCAGCAGGGACCTGGTTGAAAACTATTCATCCTTGTCAGTAGTGGCCGTTGTTTTCACCTTAAGTGCCATCTTTCTTTCGCCATTCTTATTTATTTTTGACATGTCCTGGCTTGGGAGTGTTCGGGGGTTGACTGTCAGCCTGCACCTGGGGATTCTGGCTACGGGAATTGCCTATTTTCTTTTTTCAAAAGGGCTTGTCCATGTTTCCTCTTCAACGGCTGTCACACTTGCGCTGGCGGAGCCTTTAACTGCAGCATTATTAGGAGTTTTCCTATTGGGAGAATCGTTAACCGCAGTTTCCTGGCTAGGGATATTCCTCATAATGATGGGGATAGGGGTATTAATCGGTTCATCTCAAAATTCGGGCCGCAAAATAAGAGCAGCAGAGTCTTAATGGAAACCATTCATCGTATAAAAACTCCAAAAGAACACATACTATTATTTAGTCAAAATGGAGGTGTTCTTATGCCTGAAAAATCTAAAATCAGTTCATCCGAACTGGGTGCATTATGGATGACGTATCAAAAAAAAACGATGATTCTTCGTATATTAGAATATTTTATTGAGAAATCGAAAAACCCAAAAGCGAAAAATTTGATGTCAGGATTGAGGGAAAAACTTCATCCTAAAGTTGTTGAAATAAAAAAACTGCTGCAAAATGAGGGGGCGGCTGTCCCTAACGGCTTTACGGATCAGGACGTTAATTTAAATGCTCCTATATTGTTTGAGAACGGATTTGATATAATGTTTTGCCGGATCTTAAAGGAAATTAGCATGGGCATGTATGTCCTCCATTTAACCATGGCTTATCGAAAGGATATTATTAAGCTTTATAGGGACATGACCGATTTAACTCAGGAATATTATGGTAAATTTACCCAATTTCTTTTGGATGAAGGGCTGCTTCCAAGTCCCACCTTTATAAACTTCCCTAAATCAGCTGATTTTGTAACCAGTAATAACTATTTAAAAGGAACTAATATTCTTGGTCAGAAGCGCCCCATTAATACGGTGGAATTTGGGCTGCTGTATCACGGGATTGAAACAAACATCACCGGCATGCAGCTGATGGCTGGATTTGCTCAATGTGCAGAAGGAGAAGAAGTTAGAAAATATTTTTTAAAAGGGAAAGAGCTTTCGAAAGAAATTATTAAAGAGTTTGGGGAAAAGCTCCTTCAAAACGATATCCAGCCGCCTGCCACTTCAGGGGGAACAGTGACAAATTCAACAGAGGCTCCATTTTCGGATAAGCTAATGATATTTTGCACCTATCTTTTATGCGGGTTTAGTATTGGCGGACAGGGATTTGGCATCGGCTTCAGCCTTCGCAATGATCTAAATATGAATTTTGGTAAATTTGGAATTGAGGTTTTTGAGTATATACGTGAAGGTGTAAAGATCATGATTTCCAATGGGTGGCTTGAGGAAGCACCGCGGATGGATGTATAAAAATATAATGAAAGCCTAATTTCTTCCTGATGTGCCGGAGAGAGTTAGGCTTTTTTTATGCTTATTTCTCCATAGTATTTTTTGTTCTACAAAAAAGATTGCATTGTGAATTAATATTCTTTATTATTTTTTGTAGAACAAAAAATATTCCGGAGGGTTTATGAAAGAACAAACCTTTACATCATTCGAACAATATGAAGAGTATCTTAGAAATAAGATGATTTATAAAGCAAAAAGGAAAGGTCTGGAAGGTGAGGGTCTTGCAGAATATCTGAAAAAACATGAGAATGATGCAGCGCGTATTTGGAAGGAAAACGATCTTCAGAAATGGCTGGAAAAAGACGGGTATGTGACCATAGCCGTCTGGAGGGACGAAACAGGGCAGCGGAAAATTGGAAGGGGCCGGCCCAAGAAGCCTGAAGGCCAAAAGCTTAAGCATTCCATCCATGTCCGGCTGGATGAAGAAATGTTCAAAAAGCTGAATCATTTCTGCCAGGAAAAAAAGGTGGATGTTTCAGAAGCCATACGGATTCTTATCCATAACCTTTGAGCTTAAAGTCCAAAAATCATAAGAAAAGGCAGGACAATCAATGAATGATTCTTTAGGAAATATAAGAAATGCCCCGGGTGCACCTTCAAAGTCAAGGCGATTATGGATGGCGATCGTACTTGGTACTTTAGCTGCGTTTGCCCCGTTATCCATCGACATGTATTTGCCGGCTCTGCCTGATATAGCTAATGATCTGCATACCAAGCCGTCCCTGGTCCAGCTTAGTTTAACCTTTTTCCTGCTCGGTCTATCCCTAGGCCAGCTGCTTGCAGGGCCGCTCAGTGATGTGCGCGGACGCCGGAAGCCGCTTCTTATAGGGCTATTGATTTATTTTGCTGTTTCTCTCTTGTGCGCCTTTAGCCAGTCCATCTGGGGCTTGATTGGGCTGAGGTTTATTCAGGGTCTGGCCGGGGCAGCAGGAATTGTCATCTCCCGTGCGATTGTCCGGGATCTTTACTCAGGCACTGAGCTGACTAAATTTTTCTCTCTGCTGGCTTTAGTGAATGGTGTGGCCCCCATCCTTGCTCCTATACTTGGCGGCCAGTTATTGCGGATTGCTCCCTGGCAGGGAGTGTTTATCGTTTTGAGTGTAATCGGCTTGGTGATGTTTCTTGTCGTACTATTCGGTCTGCCAGAGACGCTGTCTGAAGATTCCCGTTCACAGGGCGGTATAAAAAACACATTAACCACCTTTCAGCAGCTCTTATCTGATCGAAGTTTCATAGGGTATGCATTGTCTCAAGGACTGGTGTTTGCTGCCATGTTTGCGTATATATCCGGCTCACCTTTCGTCCTTCAGAACATGTATGGGGCCTCCCCGCAGATGTTCAGCCTGATATTTGCCATCAACGGTCTAGGAATCATCATTTCCAGTCAAATCACGGGAAGGCTGGCGGGGCGGATCAGCGAAAGGAAGCTTTTTACGGCTGGCATATGCATCTCTTTCATTGGAGCTATTGCTCTATTAATCATGCTTCTTTTAGATGCAGGCTTGTACGCTATTTTGCCGCCGTTATTCTTTGTGGTTGCAAGTATTGGGGTGGTGAGTACTTCAGGCTTCTCGCTTGCCATGCAAAATCAGGGCAAGTCGGCAGGGAGTGCCTCCGCATTACTGGGAGTACTATCCTTAATCTTTGGAGGAGGTGTGGCTCCCCTTGTTGGCTTAGGAGACAGACCGGCGATATCGATGGGGATTGTCATAGCATGTGCAAGTACCGGGGCTGTACTGTCCTATATGTTCCTGGCAGCCCGGCCCAGTGGGAAATCCATTGATAATGAGAAAGCTGCCATGTAAATAACCTATTAATCTAGTAAAATGAGTTATAAATGAAAGGGGAAATTAACAGTGGATATACAGAAAATAATCACGACTCGCCGCAACATAAAAAAGTTCAAATCTGATAAAGTGGAGCATAGTTTAATCACCTCCTGGCTAGAGGCTGCGAGCATGGCACCCAACCATAAAATGACGGAGCCATGGGAGATATTATTTGTTGGTCCGGAAACAAGGGCAAAGCTGAATCACAAAACCGATTTTTGCCAGGCGCCAGTCGTGCTGGCCATCCTGTCCAGGCATGGAGCAACCGACCTGGAACGAACTGAGAATATGGCTGCAGTATCCTGCTTTATTCAGAACTTCATGCTGATGGCGTGGGAATCAGGAGTAGGGACATTCTGGTCTTCCCTGGGGGTTTCAGCTGCAGCAAGAACTGCTTTAAATGTCCCGGATGATTATGATGTAGTTGGTATTTTAGGAGTAGGCTTTCCTGAGGAGGTACCTGAAGCGAAGGAGCGTACACCGATTGAAAGGAAAATAAGGCATTTATCATAAGTATTTTTATAGGGCGCCTATCCAATGGATGGTGCTCTTTTTTGTTTTTGTTAGAATATGGTATGATTTTGAAGTAATAGATTTATATCTTACCGGAGGGGTTCATATGATGATCTTTCAGGCTATTATAATCATTTTAATATGGGCGATTCCGATTTTCCTTTTTATAAAAACTTATAAAAAAATGGAAAAAGAAGAACAGCAGGATGCTAGAGAAGAGTTGAAAAACCCTTCATTTCTCCTGATTTTTGTAGGCGGCTGCATTGGTTTTCAAGTCTTTATTACCGGCAGCATTTCAGAAATCAAAATCATTCAGCATATAGGTGCAGGCTTAGTGTTCATCGGCTTTGTTTCAGGATGTATGGCTGCCTTCAGACAGAGGAAGGTTATAAAGGGCCTGGCCTTAATGATTGTTGGGATAATTGGCACAATTGTTTATAGTATCTAGGCAGAGGTGATGAGTATGACAAGAATGACGAGAGAGATTTCTTATATATTGCTAATTCTACCCATGTTACTAACAGCTTGTACTCAAACCCCTGACTTCGAGCCGTATGATGGAAGGGCATTAAGGATTGCGGTAGTTGGAGAACCGCCAGAAGAAAATGAAGAACAAGTGAAGTTTCATGAAATTTCTTTTGATGAACTTACAAATGAGGAATTGAGCTCTTATGATGCAGTTATAATGACGGAAGAAAATCTTCCTAAAGCAGCTGAAGCCAAATATGCAGATACATATTCAGATTCATCCATTCCATTCTTTTTTATATCAGCCAGCAGTTATATCCCGTTTACTGTTAAAGACCCAGAATATAATGATTCATGGAAATGGGAAGCCGGTAAAAGCTATGCTGTGGGAGTTCTTAAATCCAAAGAAAATGATTCATTTCATAGTTGGGGGTATGGGTTGTATAATGACGAAATGACTGATGAATCTATTCATGATGTGTATTCGAGAATTTTTAAGACCATTGATGAGCTTAATCACTAATGGAAAAAAGATCATTTCAAATATACTGCTTGTGGAATAATAGAGACTGCCCTAGCCTAAGACTTAAAAAAATTGTGCCAGAATGAATGACGTGACCATTATTCCAGTAAAGAGGGATATTTATGTATAGAATCATGATGATAGAAGACGATCTTAAAATAAGACGGATTGTCGCTGATACGCTAAAAAAATGGCAATATGATGTGGTGGAGGTAACCCAATTTGACCAGGTGCTGACGGAATTTGAGCAGACAAGTCCACACCTCATTTTATTAGATATCAATCTTCCCGTTTTTGATGGATACTACTGGTGCCAGCAAATACGCTCTGTTTCAAAAGTGCCGATCATTTTCCTTTCCTCTAGAAATCAAAATATGGATATAATAATGGCCATTAATATGGGCGGGGATGATTTTATCCAGAAGCCCTTTGATTTGGATATCCTTCTCGCGAAGATCAGTGCGCTCATCCGCAGGAAGTATACTTATCAGGAAGATGAGAATATCCGTTTTATCCATCGCGGCCTGAAATTAAATGTGACCAATTCAACGATTGAATTTAATGGACAAAGCAATGAGCTAAGCCGGAATGAATTCATCCTTTTGCAATTGATGATGCGGAATATCGGGAAAATTGTCTCGAGGGATGACTTAATGCAGGCACTATGGAATGAGGAACAGTTTGTCGATGATAATACACTTACCGTGAATGTGAATCGGATGCGCAGGAAAATTGCAGCAATTGGACTAGAGGACTTCATTGTCACTCGGAAAGGGTTAGGGTATTTAATTGAATGAACTTCCTTAGTTTTCTATCCTATGAAAAACCTTATATAGTCCTCTATCTGATCAGTTTCCTGATTTCAGCAGCGATCTTTTTTACTGATATCAATGGCAGCCTGGCATGGGGGACATTCCTTTATGCCTTCGCCTTATCTTCGATTGTATTGATCGGGTTTTTATTATATCGGTACCAGCAAAACCTGCGCGTGATTAGGCAATTGGAAAGGGCGGATTATGACAGCCTGTCTCTGGAAGGAGAGTTCGCTAAAACCCACATCGATGAGCTGAAGCGTGAACATATACGTGAAATGAATCGGATTCAGGACAGGCAGAAGGAACATTACGATTTTATCGTCTCCTGGTTCCATGAAATAAAAACACCGATTGCTGTTCTTCGCCTGCTGCAGCAAACCGATATGGACGCAGGCAGTTTAAGAGAAGAAATCACAAAAATTGAGAATTATGTTGATCAAGCACTCTATTACGCTAAACTAGACAGCTTTAATCAGGATTACGATATCCAGAAATGTGATATTATCAAGATTCTTAAGGATATTGTAAAGTCTCACTCCAAAACCTTTATTTCAAAAAATATCCGCATCCACATTCAGGCAGATATGCTGGAGGTTCAAAGTGATCCTAAATGGCTCCAGTTCATCGTCAATCAGCTTCTGACAAACAGTTTGAAATATACAGAACCTGGCGGAGAGATCACCATTTCCATATCGGAAACCCCACAAGAAAAACAGCTCTTGATTCGGGATAATGGGATTGGCATCAGCCAGAAAGATCTTCCGAGGGTATTTAATCGCGGTTTTACCGGAGAAACGGGGCGATTGTATTCGAAGTCGACCGGAATGGGATTATATTTAGCCCAGCAGTTAAGCAACAAGTTAGGGCATTACATTAGCTGTACGTCGAATGTGAGAGAGTACACCCAATTTATCGTTCACTTCCCGCTCGATAGCGATCCGTTTTTGATAATGCAAAAAACACACGATGAGTAATGTAACTCATCGTGTGTTTTTTTCGCTGACAATTTTGTAGTAAATAGATACGGATGAAATGTAAAAGATTAGATACGTTAACACATATAGTCCCATGACTGAAAAAATAATCGCCGTTAAAGAAGGCAAATCTTTTATCACCAGGATGACTGTGTAATATAAAAGGAACCAGCTGTGCAGCAACCCCAGCAGGAGCGGCGGCAAAAATACGAACAGCAATTGTTTTCGGATAATCTTTTTCATTTCTTTGTCGTCTACACCGATTTTTCGTAAAATGGCGTAGTGCTCCCGCTCTTCTGTAGCTTCTCGCAGCTGTTTAAAGTAAATGACACTCCCTAATGCAAACAATGCAATAACGGCAAAAAAGGCAACGGAGAACAAGATTAAAGAAGAAGACTCCGTATCAAGGGAATACATATCAATATAGGCCGAATAATAGGCTCCTTCTGTTTTCATAACGAGGTCGTATATTTCCCGTGATACATCATTGGATGTTTTAGGATCTTCGATTTGATAAATTTCAAATGAAGAAAGGGTGTGATGTTCTCTTAAGTTCTCAAAAGCTTCGTTTGAAATAATGAGTACAGAAGGCTGGGGCTGGGTATTTCCGCCAGGGCTCGTTGGGATGCTTAACAGCGGGTATCGTATTTTTTCGACTACACGAAATGTATTGTCTTCCAAAACGGTCATTTCAGGCTGAGAACTTTTATATTTTTCCGGTTCATCAATTCCTCTTGTTAATACAATTGCCTCTTCACCTTCTAAATCTGCTTTTTCACCAGCTTTGCGCAAATCAACAATTGCATTTAATTGGGACTCCGGAAAAAGGTAAAACTCTTCGGTGTAATATTCGGGATGGCTAAAAAATGCGTTTCTATTCTGGATTTTTTCTGTTTGAATCCCTGTAATGGTTTCATGATCAATGATTGGATGTGAGTCATTCATCAGCTGTTCAATTTGTCTTTGAGTTGCATCATCCTGGGTCGAAAAGGCAATATGATTTGGAAATTCTTTTTTCACAACCTCGCCTTTCACAGCGTAATCTACAGCAATAAATCCGACTGTAAAGATGACAATCGCACTAATCAGTGAATTGAATGTAAAATTGACTGTATTTCCTCGAATAGAAAAACGGAGAGAGGAGATCCATAACATCTTACTGCCAATAAAATAGTTTTTCCTTTGACTCAGCTTTTGTAACATCCAGCCGGAAAACTGGCGGAAAAATAAATACGTCCCGGCAATCAAAGCCACTGTTACAGCTGCTAATGTTTCTTTAAAATGATCTTTCCAGATATCCGTATCTCCTATGGTAATCATATAGTAAGACCCGGCAATCAATATAATGGACAATAACGCCAGGCCAAAAGAAAATGTAAACGGTTTATCCCTTTTTTCCTTTGCATGAAACAATTCCACTAACTGGACACGCCGGACGTTAAAATAACTTTGAATTGTAATAATGATGATTAATAAGGCGAATAACAGAACTGTTGATACAATGGCTTCCAGTGGAAAAGCAAAAGAAATGTCCTCATTGTAGCGCATTAAGTTCATTAATACCGCACCGAAAAATTTCGATAGCAAGCCACCGATTAATATACCGCTGAAGACCGAAATGGCGCTCAAGAATAATGTTTCAAAGAAGACCATTGCAGCAACTTGTCTTTCCTTCATTCCGTAAAGTAAATACATGCCGAATTCTTTTTTTCGCTGCTTCATGAAAAAGGAGTTCGCGTACAAAATAAAGAAGACAATAAACAAAAAGACAATTACCGAAGCAAGGGAAATGACCATTTTGTAGTTTTCTTTATTTTGAATGGCTGCGACTACATCTTTGTTAAACATTAGACCAGAAAAAGTAAAGTAAATGACAACCCCGACAAACATGGAAATGAAATAAATGGTATACAGCCGGAAGTTCCGCTTCATGTTCCTCCATGATAAATCTACTAAGTTCATCGCCAGTCACTTCCTATAGCACTTTGGATCGTCAGGATGCGGTCAAAGAATTCCTTTTCCGTCTGCTCGCCTTTAAACATCTCATTGACGATTTTTCCGTCACGGAGAAAAACTACGCGCTGACAGTAGCTGGCTGCATACGGATCATGCGTAATCATCAGAACGGTTGTCTTGAAGGTTTCATTGAGCAATTGAATTTGTTCCAGCAGCTGAGTAGCAGATCGGGAATCGAGTGCACCCGTTGGTTCATCAGCAAATACAATTGCGGGGCTGGTAATAATCGCCCGCGCGGCAGCCGTGCGCTGTTTCTGTCCGCCGGAAATTTCAGAAGGATATTGATGTAAAATTGATTCAATATTTAAGGCATCAATCAATTTCGCTAATCGCTTTTCCATTTCTGCAACAGGTGTTTTTTGCAGCGAGAGCGGGAGGAGGATATTCTCCTTCACCGTTAAGGTATCCAGTAAGTTATAGTCTTGAAAAATAAATCCCATTCTTTTTTGACGGAACTCCCGCAGGGCTTTCTTTTTCATATCTAAAAGGGAATTTCCCTCAATCCAAACATTCCCCCCGCTAAAGGCATCAATGGTTGATAGGGTATTCATTAACGTCGTTTTTCCAGAGCCGGAGGGACCCATAATGGCAGTGAATTCCCCTCGTTCAACAGTCAAATCAATATTTTTCAAGACCTGTGTTTTTCCATAAGATTTCGATAAGTTCTTGGTTTGTATCATTTTAGTCATGGTTTCGACCTCCTTCACTACCATACTATATCGGCTATTTTTCCCGCGAACCATCGATGTAACAGGATCTAAAGTGACAATTTTGTCATGTTGGGGGAAGAATCGGCATAAACGTGTCCAATATAAAATAAGGCTCTTTGCTTACATAATGGTATTTTGCGCCTATCAATGTTGTCCGTTGATTTCCTCTAGGCTGCCCGCTTTCCGCGGGGTCTCACTTGTCCCCGCTACTCCCGCAGGACATTGAATAAGCTTCCTCGGAAAAACACCGCACGAGGAATATGCGATAGCATTTCGAGGATCTCGTACCTTTCGCTACAATCAACTCAGCATATAATATACAAAATGTAACACATCTTGCGAAACAGCCTAAAATGAAGAAAAACAAGCGGTTCACATTAGTGTGTACTGCTTGTTTTTGCATTGATCTTTATATGCATTTTTTTGAGATACTGTTTCTCTGCGTAACTTTGACTGTGTACCACTCCTTGTTTATAGTGGCTTTTTTTCTTTCCTCATAAAACGAAAATGCCAGCGCATATAAAGGCAGGCACCAATATAATAGAGGGCTGACCACCATACATGCCAGCCCTTATAAACTACGTAGCCAAAGTAACTGGAGAGGACTTCGTAACATACAGAAAAACCGACCCAAAACAAAAGGTAAAGCAAAAATTTCTTCCTGGGTTTAGGCATGAAGTTTACATATAGGATTCCAAATGTTGCTGGCAAGGTGATTTCAATAAACAAATCAAATGGCTGGGGGCCTGAATCCATTAAGTCGTATAGGTCTAACACATGGCCAAAAATTAAATCTGCAAGAAGCACATTTACAGTGACAGCCAGCCAGGTTGTGTAAAGCTCCTGCCGGGTTAATTTTAACGGAATAATGAACAGCAATATGGAGTTGATAGCAAGTGTTGTAATTGTATAGATATAGACCATACAGATTCTCCGGGTTTTTATATATTTATGTCTTATCTATCTTGCCCTCTTTTAGAATTTTATCTGCTTATTTGGCGGTGAAGTGAGTTTCTATTAAAAGTATATCTTTTACGATAATGAGTCCTATTTACATTTGGACTGGAACCTAAAGATAAGTTGATCCAATATCTGACTGTTTTTTATAGTCTCAGGATGCTCTAATCCTTTCTTTATTCCAGTTTCAATAAGTGTTTTTCTAAAAAGTTGAATCTTTTTTCTAAGTTCACTGCAAAAATGACACATTGATTTACTCCTTTAAATAATAAAAGTCCAGGAACTATTATTGCAAACAAAGGAAAAACATTGAATCATTTCGACAAAACTAGTCTCTAACTGACAAAAAAATTATGAATAAAAGGTCAGAGAGTGATTTAGAAGGATTAAATTCCCAATAAATGCAAATAATATCTAAAAAACTTTCCGGAGTGGAAAATGATCTTACAAATTACCTCAGTTGTTCTGTTTAATTTTATTATATATAAGACCATTAAGGGGATATCAGCCAATAAAATTGTCCATATTTGGATTTTTACTATTGCATTCCAATTATTATTTGATATTTTTATCGATTTGAAATACAAAGGATACTGGTACTTTACACAAGAGATAGATTGGGTAGCATTTCCTGCTTACACAATCTTAGTCCCTCCAGTAAATTTGATGTTTATCAATTGGTATCCTTTTACGGGTTCTTTCATGAAAAAGATACGTTACTTTATTATTTGGGAAATCTTTTTCCTGAGCTATGAAGCTGCTGCCATGCTGCCTCATCCATTTGGTTTCTTTCATTATGGATGGTGGAGTATATGGCATTCTGCCATTGTTAATCCGATTTTATTAACGATACTAATAGGGTATTACAAATGGATTAGTGCATTAGAAAAGAAAGCTTGTGTCTAAAAAGGGCTGCTGAGGCAGCTCTTTTTTTCCTATTCTCCTTATGGCATAATTTTCTAAGACAAAGGAGTGAGAGGATGCAGAAAGTATTCATTATTGAGGATGATCCGAAAATCGCGGAGCACCTGCAGTCACACTTAGTGAAATATGGCTATGAAGCTGCGGCTGCGAAACAGTTCGATAATGTGATGGGGGAATTTCATAAGCATAAACCGGATCTTGTGCTCCTGGATATTAATCTCCCGAGCTTTGACGGCTATTACTGGTGCAGGCAAATCCGGAAGGAGTCGATTTGTCCGGTTATCTTCATTTCCGCACGGGTAGGGGAGATGGACCAGGTGATGGCGCTTGAGAATGGCGGCGATGACTTCATCACCAAGCCGTTCCATCCGGAAATTGTGATGGCGAAAATCCGCAGCCAGCTTCGGCGGGCTTACGGGGAATATGCCACGCAGGCCCAGGAACGAGTTCTAGAGGCAGAGGGATTGAAGCTGTTTCAGGAAAGGCTGGAATTGTGTTTCCGTGATAAAACCGTTCCGCTGTCCAAAAAAGAAGCTGATATTATTGAGAATTTACTGGAGCGGTACCCGCGTGTGGCCGGTCGTGAAGACTTGCTGGAAAAGCTGTGGGATGAACAGGTCTATGTGGATGAAAATACGCTGAATGTGAATATGGCGAGGGTAAGAAAAAAATTTGAGGCAATCGGGCTTTCAGGAGCGGTCGAAACAGTGAGAGGCGCAGGCTACCGTTTGATCGTAACCTGGTGAAAGGCTGGAGAAACATGAAATTATTCCTTAAAGAGCATGCGTTACTAATCGCTGTACAGGTCGTTCAATTTTTTATAATTCTGGCCATTTACTGGCTGGATGGCTATCGTCATCTATTGCCAGCCCTCTATGGCATCTTTCTCGGGTTATTCTTTCTCACGGCCTATCTGACATACCACTATTTTAGCCGCCGCAAGTTTTATAAGAGGCTGACGGAGGAACTTGCTTCCCTTGACGATTCCTTTCAAACAACAGAGAACTCACCGATTTCACAGGCGCTGGATCATCTGCTGAAGGAACAGTACAGACATTACCAGACGAGAATTAAAGAGCTGGAATCCAGGCAGGAGGAGCATCTTAAGTTTATGGATCAATGGGTCCACCAGATGAAAACCCCGCTTTCTGTCATTGAACTGATTGCGCAAAACTTGGATGAACCTGATTCCTCCAGTATTCGAGAAGAGACGGACCGGATGAAAACGGGCTTGAACACCATCCTCTATATGGCGAGACTCCGGACGATCGAACAGGATTTTCATATCAAACCTGTACACTTATCCCAAATCATTCATGAAGTGAATGGAGAAAACAAACGGCTTTATATCCGGAACGGGGTGTATCCAAATCTCCTGCAGGAGAAGCAGGACATGATCGTGGAGACAGATGAGAAATGGCTTTTCTTTATGCTTTCTCAGCTGATCAATAATGCGGTCAAGTATTCCAGAGGGAAGAGCAATCGAATTGATATTTCCATTTTTGAAAAAAACGGAGAAGCTGTTTTAGAAGTGAAGGACTTTGGCGCCGGGATTCCGGAAGCAGACAAGCGCCGTGTGTTTGAACCTTTTTATACGGGTGAAAATGGAAGGAAATTCAGAGAATCCACAGGTATGGGGCTATACTTGACGAAGGAGGCAGCCGATCACCTTGGCCATCGCATTGAGCTGGAATCCAAGATGGGGGAAGGGTCTCTTTTCCGGCTGATCTTTGGAAAAACACAGAACCTTACAGCCTTGTAAGGTAAGTGAAAGAGAAATCGATTTTTTGAAATGGGTATAGTAGATATACTGATCACAAGTCAACTGAATGTGAAAGGAGAACTTGTGATGCTAAAAGTGAAGCAAGTAAGCAAGATTTATGAAGGAAAGATCGCCTATCGTGCGTTAACAGATATTAACTTAACCATTGATGAAGGTGAGTTCGTCGGAATCATGGGTCCTTCGGGAAGCGGAAAAACGACACTGCTGAACATGATTGCCACCATTGATGAACCGACAACAGGGGAAATCCTGATCAATGAAAGAAATCCCCATGTCTTAAAAAAAGAGGCATTGGCCCAATTCCGCCGCCGTGAATTAGGATTTGTCTTCCAGGACTTCAACCTTCTTCATACCTTGACGGTTGAAGAAAATATAGTCCTGCCGCTAACATTGGACGGGAAAAAAGTGAAGGAAATGAAAGACAAGGCATACGAAATCGCTGAAAAACTGGGAATTACAGGCATTATGAAAAAGCGGACGTATGAAATATCAGGCGGACAGGCGCAAAGAGCCGCTGTGGCTAGAGCGATGATTCATACGCCGAAGCTGCTGCTGGCGGATGAACCTACAGGGAATTTGGATTCCAAGTCTTCCAAAGATGTAATGGAAATGCTTGAGTCGATTAATAAGACTGAGAAGACAACCATGATGCTCGTCACACATGATGCGCAGGCCGCGAGCTATTGCAACAGGGTCATTTTTATCCGCGACGGAAAATTCTATTCGGAGATTCACCGCGGTGATAACCGCCAGGCCTTTTTCCAGAAGATCATCGATACACTTTCTTTGCTTGGAGGGGATGCACATGACCTTTCGTCAGTTCGCGTTTAATAACGTCATACGGAACAAACGCTTATATGCAGCCTACTTCCTCAGCAGTTTATTTACAGTCATGGTCTTCTTTACCTTCTCGATTTTTGCGAATCATCCAGCATTAAGCGGGGATGGCATGAACTCAACTGTAACGAAGGGAATGAATGCAGCAGCAGGCATTATCTATGTGTTTTCGTTCTTTTTTGTTTTATATTCTATGAGTTCTTTTCTGCAGTCCCGGAAAAAAGAGTTTGGGTTATTAATGATGCAGGGCATGTCCATGAAACAGATTCGTCTCATGGTGTTTTTGGAAAATATGCTGATTGGCTTTCTGGCAACCCTAAGCGGAATCCTCCTCGGTGTTGTATTTGCAAAGGCGATTTTGCTGCTGGCTGAAAATGTGCTGATTATTGAGCGGGCACTGTCTTTTTATTTTCCAGTGAAGGCCATCCTGATCACCTTCATTTCTTTTATTATTTTATTTTTCTTTATCTCCTTATTTGTGACGTATGTTCTGCGCAGCAAAAAGCTGATTGAATTAATAAAGGGAAATAAAATGTCAAAGGGTGAGCCAAAAGCAAATCTTTTCTTAACGATGCTGGCTGTCCTATTATTAGGTGCGGGGTATGCTGTTGCACTAATCGCAAAAGGGTTAGTCGTTGTAGCGGCAATGGTGCCGGTGATCATCGTTGTCTGCATTGGCACCTACCTGTTATTTACGCAATTAAGTGTTTATATTATTAGAAGATTAAAGAAGAATGAACGTGTTTTTTGGTTTAAGACCAATATGCTGCTGTTTTCAGATCTGGCCTTTCGCATGAAGGATAATGCGCGAACCTTCTTCATGGTTGCGATGGTTTCAACAGTTGCGTTCAGTGCAATTGGTTCTTTATTCGGTTTTCAAACCGTGCTGACATCAAACATAAAAAATGTCAATTCCACAACGTTTTCCTATAAAACTTCTGAAGAAAATGAAGTGAAGAATGTTGAGTTTATCAATCAAACGTTAAAGGAAGAAAAGATTGAAGCGGATTCGGAGCATACTATTTTACGCTACTTTGAAGTTGGCGGGGATTCCATTCTGATTGCGGGTCAATCCGATTTTAACCGCTTTGCCGCGCTCATTGACGAAGATCCGATTGACTTAAAAGACGGGCAAGTAATGACAGTTGAGTTTGAAGGGACCAACTTCGGGCAAACGAAGGAACTCCTGAATGAAACGATTACACTGAAGTCCGGCACTGTTTTAAAGCCAAAGGAAGTCATTCATTCGAAAGCACTGCCGGCAACAGATTCCTATTTTATCGTGTCAGATGAAGACTATCAAAAGCTTCCTGAACCAGAGTTTCAGGAAAGCTATTACGCCTGGCAGGCAACTGATGGAGAGGAAAGGGTAATGGCTGCCTCTGAAAAGCTGTACAAGGAACTGCCAAGATATGAAATTACATCAGTAGACTATGAAATATATGAGATTATGAAAGGCTACGGGCCCATTTTATTTGTCGGTCTGTTTATCGGGATTGTCTTTTTTGTATCAGCCGGCAGCTTCCTGTACTTCAGGCTCTACATGGACCTGGATGAAGATAAACAAAAATTCAGATCGATTTCCAAGATGGGGTTAACCGAGAAAGAGCTGAAAAAGGTTTTAAACAGACAGACCATGATTCTGTTTTTCGCGCCGATCCTCGTCGCTCTTATCCATGGTGCTGTAGCCCTGACAGCGTTATCGAACCTGTTCTACTTTAACCTGTTTAAGGAATCAGTTGCTGTTCTAAGTGTTTTCCTGACCATCCAGGTTGTTTACTTCTTTATAGTGCGCTTTTTCTATACGAAGCAGATAAAGGCATCGATTTAAATTTAATTAGAATTGTGGGGGCCAGATGAATCTGGCCCTTTTTTAATGACAGGGGAGAGGGGAGTTGAATAAACCTGGTGCTGATTCGGACAGGAAAAGAAGAAACCCGATCAGTGTAGTCCGAACCTGATGCAACTTCGGACAGGAGAAGAGAAAACCCGGTCAGTGTAGTTCGAACCTGATGTAACTTCGGACAAGAAAAGGAGAAATCCGTTCAGAGCAGTCCGAACCTAGAGCAACTTCGGACAGGAGGAGAGGAAACCCGTTCAGAGCAGTCCGAACCTGATGCAACTTCGGACAGGAGAAGGAGAAATCCGTTCAGAGCAGTCCGAACCTGATGCAACTTCGGACAGGAGAAGAGGAAACCCGTTCAGAGTAGTCCGAACCTAGAGCAACTTCGGACAGGAGAAGAGGAAAGCCGGTCGGAGCAGTCCGAACCTGATGCAACTTCGGATAGGAGAAGGAGAATCCGAACAGAAGAGCCGAACCTGATACTCATTCGGGGAAGGAGGGACTCCGCAGTTTTATCATACTCAACCTCACACCTGCATATAGAAAAGGGAAAGTAAATCTATGCAGGAGTGATGGAATGGCAATCTTGGTTACAGGAGGAGCAGGTTATATTGGTTCACATATAGTAGATCTTCTCATTCGAAAAGGGTATGAAACAGTGGTAGTTGATCATTTGGCTGCGGGCCACAGGCAGGCGGTCCATCCAAAGGCAGCTTTCTATGAGGGGGATATCAGATCGCAGGATTTTCTGAATAGTGTCCTTTCAGGCGAGCGAATAGAGGCAGTCTTTCATTTTGCGGCCTCATCCCTGGTAGGGGAATCGATGAAAAATCCGTTACATTACTATGATAATAATGTACTTGGTTCTCTTAACCTTCTAAAGGCTTTGGACACGCATAAGGTGAAACAGCTCGTGTTTTCGTCAACTGCAGCCGTATATGGTGAGGCCAAAAGCCAGCCTATACAGGAAGACGCGCCCCTCAAACCGGCAAGCCCGTATGGCGAGACGAAGCTTGCCATTGAACGAATGCTCCATTGGTGGGCGCAGGCATCAGGGGCAAGGTTCGTGTCGCTCCGTTATTTTAATGCTGCAGGGGCAAAAGCTTCAGGGGAAATTGGCGAAGACCATCAGAACGAGACCCACCTGATCCCGATTATCCTGCAGGCGGCACTTGGAAAAAGAGAATCTGTCTCCATTTTTGGAGATGACTATCCAACAAAGGATGGTACCTGCATAAGGGACTATATTCATGTAGAGGATTTGGCTGAAGCCCATCTGCTGGCACTCCGCTACCTGGAAGCTGGAGGGGAAAGCAATGTCTTTAATCTTGGAGGCAGCAAAGGGATCTCTGTAAAAGAAGTGATTGAAACCGCTGCAGAGGTAACAAACAGATGCTTTAAAGTGACGATTGCTCCCCGCCGGTCTGGAGACCCGGCAGAACTGGTTGCTTCATCAGAAAAAGCAAGGTCACTGCTGAACTGGCAGCCGAAAAAAACAAGTATCCGCCAGATCGTCGAGGATGCCTGGAGCTGGCACAGGTCCCACCCTGACGGATATCCCAAATCATAAGCGAGCTTGCCTTAAGTATAGTGAAAGCTTTTCCTTCAGTTCAGGTCTTTGCAGGGCATAATCAATCGAAGCTTTAAGAAAGCCGAATTTATCTCCAATATCATAACGCTTTCCCTGGATTAGATACGAATAAATTCTTTCCCGGCGAAGCAAAGCATCGAGGGCATCTGTCAGCTGCAGCTCGCCTTTGCTGTCCGGGCTTCCGTTTTGAAGCATGTCAAAGATTGCGGGTGTTAAGATATACCGGCCAATAATTGCATGCGCAGAAGGTGCTTTTTCAGCAGGAGGTTTTTCAACGAGGCTATCCACTTTATATAATGGGCCCCTCTGTTCTGAATAGCCGACAATTCCATACTTATTGACTTCAGACAGGGGGACCTCACTGCATCCGAGGATGCTTGCCCCCGTTTGGTTATACTGCTCAATCATTTGCAGCATGGCAGGAGGTTCCCCATCAATAATATCATCGCCAAGGAGGACGGCAAACGGCTCCCTGCCAATGAACTTTCTCGCGCATAAAATGGCATGCCCCAATCCGAGCGGCTCCTTTTGCCTGACATAATGGATATCAGCCAGATTGGTTATTTGGCGCACTTGCTCAAGCATTTCAAGCTTTCCGCTTTTCTGTAGGAGCAGCTCCATTTCAACCGATTTATCAAAATGGTCTTCAATGGCCCGTTTGTTTCTCCCCGTTATGATGATAATATCCTCAATTCCTGAAGCAATAGCTTCCTCCACAATATATTGAATGGCGGGCTTATCGACAATAGGGAGCATTTCCTTTGGCTGTGCCTTTGTGGCAGGCAGGAAACGGGTTCCGAGGCCTGCAGCGGGAATGACCGCTTTTTTAATCATAAAAATCCCCCTTTCCACTCTATTTTTATGTAGGTGGAGGGTTGTATTATCCCTTCCTGAATATTTTGCCCCTGTTCGTGAACCCTAAAATTGTAAATAATCTTGAACCCAGAGGTGTAGAGATTGCTTTTGAAAAAAAATAAAGCCGAGAAAAATCTCCTTATTCTGGCCATGATTGCCCTGGTCCTGTTTGTATCCCCCCTATACATATTAGGTGAAGACGCGCATATCCGCGTTCATGATAATCTTGACAGCAATCTGGCATGGTATAAAGTCCTTGCTGAAAGCGGACAGCTGAGAGGACCGATTGACGCTGTCATTCCACAAGTTATGAACGGAAATTTGTCCCGCAATGCGTTTGGCTCGGAATTCACATTAATTGTTTGGCTGTATGCCCTTTTTCCGCCGATGATTGCTTATGCACTCAGCCAGACGATCACAAGGGTGTTTGCTTTTATCGGTATGTATGTGCTTTTGAAAAAGCACTTTCTTAAAGAAGAAAAGTGGGCGCCCATTACGATTGGGACAGCCCTTGCTTTTGCCTTCACGCCATTCTGGCCCTCCGGTATGCTGAGCACGCTTGGGATGCCGCTTGCTCTGTGGGCCTTCTTAAATATCAGGCAGGGGGAAAGGTCGTGGAAAAATGTCCTTGTATTAACCCTATTGCCTTTTTATGCGAGCATTGTCCTTGGGTTTTTCTTTTTTTTGAGCGCGATGGGGATCTTCTGGCTGACGGACGTCATCAGGAAAAAAGCATGGAATTGGCCATTTCTTTTATCGATTGTGTATATGACCGGAATTTTTTTCATCGTGGAATACAGGCTGGTTTATTCCTTTCTTTTTGACGATGAGCCAAACAGCCGGGATGAGTACTTCCATGCGAGGCTCACTTTCTGGCATTGCGTCAGGCTGACATTCAAGAACTTTGCTTTGGGGCACCACCATGCTGCCTCGATGCATACTCTGGTCATTCTTCCGCTGATGTTTGTAGCTCTTTTTATGACGCTAAGGCAGAAAAAGGGGAAGAAGGACAAGGTGTTTTTGTTCCTGTTTCTTCTTAACTTTGCCCTATCAGCATGGTATGCCTTCTGGTTTTATAAAGGCTGGCTGCCTCTGACAGAGCGTTTTCATGTTCTTGATACCTTCAACTTTGCCAGGTATCACTTTTTGAGGCCGCTGGTTATCTATTTGCTTTTCGCGCTGACCCTGAAAATCATTTGGTCTCATGGACCGTTCTGGAGGCGCCTTGTTCCGGTTTTTGTGCTTGCACAGATCATGACCGTTTCCTTTTTCAACGAGGAAATTCTTTTTCAGGATAAGCCAACGGTCAAGCAATTTTACGCAGAAGAACAATTCTCGGCTATTAAAGAATACATTGGGCTTCCGCAGGAGGATTACCGGGTGGCAAGCATTGGGCTTCATCCGGCCATTGCCCAGTATAATGGCTTTTACACGCTGGATTCGTATAATAATTTCTACCCCTTAACATACAAATATCAGTTTAGGAAAATCATTGAGAAAGAGCTGGAAAAAAATAAAACACTCCGAATTTATTTTGATGAATGGGGCGGAAGATGCTATCTCTTCACGGACGAGCTTGGCAAGCATTATATGTTTAAAAAGCGAACGAAAAAAAGGCTGAAGAATCTTGAGTTAAATACAGAAGCCTTTAAGGCCATGGGCGGTTCCTATCTTTTTTCATCTGTACCGATCGATAATGCGGAAGAGAATCTGCTTCGGCTGGAGAAGGTTTTTGAATCAAAAAGCTCTGTGTGGAAAATCTACCTTTATAAAGCCATATAAGCAGGAGGAATTAAGAATGACCAACCCAGTACTCACCATCGTAGTTCCTTGCTATAACGAAGAGGAGGTACTGCCGGATACAATTAATCAGCTGAATGGGCTGCTTGAAGAATTGCTGGATGATGAACTTGTTTCTGATAAAAGCAAAATTTTGTTTGTAGATGATGGCAGCAGGGACCGGACCTGGCAGATCATTTATAAGCAGAGCCTGAATAACCCCAGAGTGCGAGGGCTGAAGCTTGCCAGAAATGCGGGACATCAGAATGCTCTGCTTGCGGGCTTAACAGCTGCAGGGAAGGCTTCGGATTGCACGGTGTCCATCGATGCCGATCTTCAGGATGATATTGCCGTGATCCGGGAGTTTATCCTGAAATTCCGCGAAGGATATGACATTGTCTATGGAGTAAGAAAAAAGAGGGACCGTGATACGTTTTTTAAAAGAAACACGGCACAGGGATTTTATAAAATAATGAAGAAAATGGGTGTTGATCTTATCTATAATCATGCTGATTTCCGCCTGATGAGCAAGCGTGCGTTGGAAGAACTGCAGCGCTATGAGGAAACCAATCTTTTTTTGCGCGGAATTGTGCCTTTGCTGGGCTTTAAAACGGCCAATGTTTATTATGACCGCAAAGAGCGTCTTGCCGGGGAAACAAAGTATCCGCTGAAAAAGATGCTGGCCTTTTCCTTTGAAGGCATTACTTCTTTTTCCGTTACACCGATTCGAATGGTATTGGCATTGGGCATCGGCTCTTTTTGTATAAGCTTTCTTTTTGGCCTCTACTTTCTTGGATTGCGTTATTATGGTGAAACCGAAACCGGCTGGACCTCGTTAATCACCTCGATTTGGATGCTGGGGGGACTTCAGCTGACAGCCATTGGCCTGGTGGGGGAATATATAGGGAAGATCTATAAAGAAACGAAACGCAGACCTAAATTCTCTATTGAAGTAGATGCGTTTAATCTGCCGATTTCCCGCCATTTGATTACGGACGGAGACCATGATGATGAGCACGCGGACATTCATTTTGGAACATTATCTGAAACGAACTAATACCTTTATTCGATTTTTGCTTGTGGGAACAGTCAATACAATTGTCGGGCTATCCATGATATTTATGCTGCTGGATTTAGCGGGGCTGACGTATTGGACTGCAACATTTCTGGGGAACAGTATGGGGGCAGCGGTCAGTTATTTCCTTAACAGAACGTTCACCTTCAGGAGCAGGGACAGCCTTCAAAGCAGTGCGGTGCGCTTCATTCTTATTTTGTTTCTATGCTATATTCTTTCTTATTCCATAAGCGGCATGGCTGCAGAATTTATGCAGACTGTTACGATTCTCAGGCATGATGTTTCACCTGAAGAGCTTGCGGTTCTTTTAGGAGCTGGCATTTACACATTAACTAACTATATCGGACAAAAATACCTCGTTTTTACTAAATAGAGAAAGTGAACTGCCAGTAGAGCAGGTTCTTAGGAGAAGGTTCACAGGGGAGCTAAATTAGTCTCACTTATTAAAGGTGAGACTAATTTTATCATTCATTTACAAGAAAATTGTGGCAAGTTAGGAGACTTTCTTTTAATTCATTACTAACCCTTTCTGAATCGTAGGCACAAACGGATAGAAGTTTTGTTTTGGCAACGATTAGATCCGCTTCTTTTTCAGATACCGATAATTTTTTACAGACTTCCGGTTCTTCACGCCATTCGACATGAGCCCAGCTTCTGACAGCTAAATCCTGTTCTGAATAACCTTCAATTAAGTTCGGAAGATAATCGAAAATAGAATTAACTCTAAAGTCCCCCTTGGCATAATAGAAGTCATAATTATTGACGAACATTACTTTTTTCAGACAGTTATTATTCAATTTCTCTGTGAGACTTTTCTTAATCAATGGAGTCATCCGGTCATTTTCTATAATGATGCAGTATTCATTTCGTTCTAAGCCCGAAAGAACAAATTCAATGACATTTGAAATATAGTGGTCCGGATTCTTGAAAAAATATAATACATGTCCCTTAGTAAGGTCTTGAATTTCATGGACTTCTTTTAAATGTAAACTTTCCAAATTTGCACCCCATTGAATTTTGTCATTTTATGCCTGCAAATTTAGTTTATCATACTTTGATATTGAAAGGGTTCACCAGCGAAAGGAGAAACTCTGCTTATTAAGAGCCCTGTTGATTGATTGTAAATCAAATGCAATAGTGTTACCCTGAAACGACATAGTGTTTTTCCCTATGTAAAAAGGAGCGAATACACTATGCTTAGTAAGGAAGAAAACTTACTATTCATTAGAGAACTTGGACGTTTACAGGCTGATTTTGAGAACTGTAGCGATGATCAAGTACGCAACAGCATTCATCAGGATATTCTATTACTTCTTAAGGCACTATCCATGACTGCTATGAAATAGCAGTCTTTTTTATGGTTAATTTCGAAGTTTTTGCATGCCCGCATGGAGAAATCATGTTTTCCTTTTTGTGTTTTCTTGCATATAATTCAGAAAAGTGTTAAACTAAATAAGAATTATTTTTGTTCGGTGTAAAGGATAGTTTGAGTAAAACTTTACGTCTTGATGATCACTGAGAGCAAGGATAGTAACACAATGTGTGTTTATACGCACAAGGAGGCAACAAAAATGGAAAATGGTAAAGTAAAATGGTTTAACAGTGAAAAAGGCTTCGGATTCATCGAACGCGAAGGTGGAGAAGACGTATTCGTTCATTTCTCAGCTATCCAAGGCGAAGGTTATAAATCTTTAGAAGAAGGTCAAGAAGTGACTTTCGATGTTGAGCAAGGTCAGCGTGGAGCTCAAGCAGCTAACGTGCGTAAAGCTTAATTAAAACCAAAACTCAGGGCAGGCTCTTTATGGGCCTGTTTTTTTGTGTGTGAAAATAAGGAAGTATTAATTTTGAACGTTGATAACTGTCTAGCTCCAGCTGGTGGACAAGGCGTTACGCTTTTCTAATAAGGAACCCCGCTCACGAATGAGCAGGGCACATGTACACAGTAAATCAAATGGTAAACAAAGTGTATCATATTATTGTGAATTTTCCTAACACCTTTGATAAAGATGGACGGAAATCCTATCCCCTGATAACCTGCATCATAATTTTAGTGACAAACTGCTCCTTATTATTCTGTACAACGGTATCATAAATGTACTCTTCAAAAACATGCTCCCCTAAGGTTAAATGCAGCCGCTCCATCTCTGAGAAAAACCGCTTATATGTGTGGCTGATGGTTTTTTCGCTCCCAACATGATAGCCGATGAGAAAATCACCTTTTACAGCCCGAAAATACGGATGTCCTTCCTTTGGATTTGGCTGCTCGATATACAAGTAACTGTAATTGGAGAATTCCCCTTTCAGCACCTGTTCCCGCTTCGTTATAGTTCCAATCGGATACCCTGAATCAAGCTGTGAGATCTGCAATTCATTAATGAAATCCGAGATGACCTCCCCAAATTCTTCATCAGATATATTTTGGATGTTCCTGCTTAGATAGAGGGTTGCTTCCGGCAATGGCTGAAGCGCAATTCGATTAAAATTAAGCTTGGAGGCTTCTTCCATTAATCCGATTTTGGCCTCGATCATTTTCTCCTTCATTTCGATCTCCTGCCGTTTTTTTATAATCTCTTCTTTTTTCCGGTACATGATGGATAAAAAGCTTTCGGGCGATTTGTTTTGCATATACTGCTGAATATCGTTAAGCGACATGCCAAGATCCTTTAATAAATCAATCACAAAAAATAACTCTAATTGATGAATGGAATAATAGCGATAGCCTTTTTCATTTTTCTTTACCGGGGACAAAATCCCGATTTGATCGTAATAAAAGATTGTCTGCTTGTTAACCTTGCAAAGCTTTGCGAATTCGCCAGTCGTTAAATATTTGCCATCTTTTTTACTCATTATTTACATCACCGCCCTTGACTATATAGTTACTATATACACTAGTATAAAACGTATAAATAAATCAAGTTTGACTGTTTTGTAAGGAGCATGATATAGATGAAGACACAAAAAATCACTTTAGGTTTATTATTGACGAATTTATTCATAGCCTTTCTGGGAATTGGCCTGGTCATTCCTGTTCTGCCTACATTGATGAATGAATTGGGCATAACGGGCACAACAATCGGGTATTTAACAGCCGCATTTGCATTGGCTCAGCTTATTGTTTCCCCGTTTGCAGGGAGAGCAGCCGATAAATGGGGCAGGAAAATCATGATTGTCACCGGCCTATTTATTTTCGGTTTATCGGAGTTTTTATTCGGGATCGGCCAAGAGATCGAGGTGCTATTCGTTTCCCGGATCTTGGGCGGAATTAGTGCGGCCTTTATTATGCCGGCCGTGACAGCCTTTATCGCGGATATCACGACGACGGATACCCGTCCAAAGGCACTCGGGTATATGTCAGCGGCCATTAGTACGGGATTTATTATCGGTCCCGGCATTGGCGGATTTTTAGCGGAATTTGGAACGCGTGTGCCATTCTTCTTTGCAGGAGCAATGGGTGCACTGGCAGCTGTGCTTTCGATGATTTTATTATCTGAGCCTGAACGCATTGAAGAAGAAAATCAAGAAGGGGCTCCAGAGGGCAGAAGCGGCTTCAAACGCGTAATGGAGCCAAAATATTTCCTGGCCTTTATTCTGATTTTCATTGCCTCATTTGGGCTGGCTGCGTTTGAGTCATTCTTTAGCTTATTTGTGGATCACAAGTTTGCTTTCAAACCATCAGATATCGCCATTGTGATTACAGGCGGAGCCATTTTCGGAGCTGTATCGCAAATTCTGCTGTTTGACCGCCTGACCCGTATTTGGGGAGAAATCAAACTGATCCGCTACAGCCTGATACTATCCGGACTGCTTGTGTTTTTAATGACTGTAGTTCATTCCTACTTCGCGATTTTACTTGTAACATTCATTGTGTTTGTAGGATTCGACTTATTCCGTCCGGCTGTCACTTCCTATCTTTCCAATATCGCCGGCAATGAACAAGGCTTCGTGGGCGGCATGAACTCGATGTTTACAAGTCTGGCGAATATCAGCGGACCTATTATAGGAGGGATGCTGTTTGATATCGATATTAACTACCCATACTATTTTGCGACGGTCATAATGGCATTGGGGATTGGGCTGACCCTGCTCTGGAAAAAGCCTGCAGAGAAGGCATCCAAAGTGGTGAAAGCAGTATAGCAGCTAATTAACATACTCATTCCACAAAAATAAAAGAGTTCAGGATATAATAAAAGAATATTAATTACCTGAAAGTGAGTTGATTTATTGTGGATACTCAAATAACTGCGAAATTAAAAATAAATAAGCCAGCCAGCGAGGTGTTTGATGCCATCGTTGACCCAGTTAAAATCGGTCATTTCTGGTTCTCATCGAGTTCCGAAAGATGGGCACAAGGCAAGTCGATTACTGTGAAATATGATGAATATGGCGCAGAAGGCATTTTAAATGTATTAGATTTTGAGGAAAATAAGAAAATCGTGTTTTCATGGGGCGTAGAAACGAATGAAGAAACAGTTGTTGCCATTACACTGAATGAGACGAATCATTTGAGTACCATCATTGAGGTGAACGAATCCGGTCTTGACGAAAATGACCCTGAAGCCGTAAGCAAAATGCTGGGGCAAAAAGAAGGCTGGATCTACATGCTGACTTGCCTTAAGGGCTATTTGGAACATGGCATTAGTGATTTGAGAGCAGCTTTAATCCATTAATAAGATTTCGATTCTGTTATCGGCTGTACCAGGCGTAATGATTGGGAGGCTTGCATGCTTAAAGCAAAAAGAGTGAATTAACGTCTAATTCACTCTTAGCCTATCATTAACTTTTAGCACCATTATCCGGGTATGGCTGACCGTACCCTTCTACTTTCCCAGCACGCTCTCTTTCGTATTCTGAACCTGAACCTTGACGATTTTCAACTGAGGGTTTCGCTGCTTGCTTCTCTGACTTGCCGTTCTGATGTGACAATATCTTCACCTCCCATACACAGTTTAGATTGCTTAATAATTGTGAAACTATTCAAGTGGGATGAGGAGAAGTGTAGCTGGAGCGATATTTGATAAGAGGGACCGGAAATCTGTCCCTCTTTTTACTGTTCGGACAAGACCGGAGGGAATCCGGTTGGAGGAGTCCGAAGCGGGTTTTCCTTCGGACGGATTAGGTAGAAATCCTAGGGGAAGAGTCCGAAGTTGGCGGACCTTCGGACAAGATAGATGGAAAACCAAATGGATGAGTCTGAAGTTAGTGGACCTTCGGACACAAGAAGGACAAATCCGAGTAAAGGAGTCCGAACCCGACACATAAATTCTGGGATGTGCAAAAAAGCGTTCCTGCAAAAGCAGGAGCGCTTTTTTTTGCCTAAGGCGGCTTAGATAAAAAGGAAAAATGATACAAAAGGAGAATTATTTGGGGAGAAGGAGTGGTTTTTTTGGCGGATGTACAAATGTTCAATTCGACAATAAAATCCTCCGAAAGTCTGCCAATGACCCACAAGTTAGCTGGCTTTTCAGGTACATATATGCTATGTTGTAAATATATAGTAGACCTTTCTTTATAAACGGGGAAAGGTCTGCTTTTTATATATTCAAAAGAAGGATGGTGCATGGAAATGACAGTAGAATTGAAGTTTTGCAAGGTGTTTGATCCCAGCAGGGGGGTTATCTACTATGAACCATAGTATCCCCGCCCTCACTGAAAAAGAGTACTTTATTAAGCAGCTGACGTTTATTGATGATAACTATCAGGATCTGAATAGCCTTTATTTATCTTCCACTCCGCTCAAGGAGAGGAAAAAGGACTTCCTTAGTAATTATGTAAGTGAAGTGGAGAAATACATTACACTTTGTAATCAAGCTCCAGCAGAACCCCCTTTGCGAAAAGTATTGATTGGAACAAAGGTAACTGTGTTATTCGACGGGGAGGATGACCGGGAGGATTATCATATCTGTCTGCCCGATCAGTCTGACCCTGATAATGGCTGCATTTCATTCTTATCCCCGGTTGGCAGGCAGCTTCTGTTAAAAAATATGGGTGAACAAACATCCCTGATTATCCCAAGCGGCCAGCTGGATGTAGTTATCGAAAAAATATCATACTGGGACAAGGAGACAGGTTAACGGATATTATTTGGAGCGGAGGGACAAATTTGTCCCTTTGTCCCAGGCGGAGAGAGCTTCCGATTCAAATAATTGACTTCCTAAACTGTAACATATAACATTACAGTAATCTTTCGCTGCCTTCTTGCAGGGTAATTCTCAATTTGCGCAGTTTACTATGCGTAAACAGAAGAAATAAATAACAAACTAGGTTTGAAAGGTTATAAAAAGGAGTGTTTTTTTGTGAATCCAAGCTATAAACCGCTATTAGAATCTCTTAAGTTAAAGAATAATGTGGAGTTAAAAAACAGAGTGGTTCTGGCTCCAATGACCAATTTCTCATCCCATGCGGATGGAACCGTGTCAGATGCCGAGATTGATTATTACGTACACCGCTCCAAAGGGGTAGGAATGGTGATTACGGCTTGTACAAATGTGACAGCAAACGGAAAAGGATTCCATGGTGAATTCGGCGGCGATCACGATGGGATGATTCCAAGTCTTTCGAGGCTGGCAGCCAGCATTAAAGAGCAGGGTGCCAAAGCAATACTCCAGATCTTTCATGGCGGAAGGGAATGCCCTCCAGAGCTCGTTCCAAATGGCGAAACAGTCAGTGCCAGTGCGGTTGCTTCTGAAGGAAGCGGGAACACTCCAAGAGCACTGACGGAAAAGGAAGTGGAGGACATCATTGCCGCTTTCGGCGAAACAACCCGCCGGGCCATCCAGGCAGGCTATGATGGCGTTGAAATCCATGGAGCCAATGGCTATTTAATTCAGCAATTCTTTTCTCCGCATTCAAATCGCCGTGAGGACCGATTCGGAGGAAGCCTTGAAAAGCGCATGACGTTCCCTCTTGCTGTGGTGGACGCAGTCCAAAAAGAGGTAAAAGAACATGCGAAAGAGCCATTTATTGTGGGGTACCGTTTTTCTCCGGAAGAGCCTACTGAGCCGGGAATCACCATGGAAGATACTCTTCAATTGGTCGATGTACTGTCAGATAAAGGGCTGGACTATCTTCATGTCTCCCTGATGGACTTCTGGTCCAAACCGAGACGCGGGGCTGATGATGCTAAGCCAAGAATTCAGCATCTGTTAGAAAAAATGAATAACCGCCTGCCGCTTATCGGAGTAGGGTCCATCCATACTCCTGAGGAAGCTGTAAAAGCACTGGAAACGGGAGTGGCCATGGTCGCCCTTGGCCGGGAACTGATTATGGAGCCGGATTGGGTGCAGAAGGTGCAGGAAGGAAAAGAGTCTGAAATTGCCACCACTTTATCCAAGAAGGATCAGGAAAAGCTGGTCATCCCTGATCCGCTCTGGCAGGCAATTGTAAACACTCCGGGGTGGTTTCCGGTTGTAGATTGAGGATGTCTTCAGGATTGAGCGCTTATATTAAGAAAATATTTGAAAAGGGACTGCTGAAGTCCCTTTTCTTTATTTATCAGTGGTGGCCATAAATTGTTGGAGAGCAGCAGTCATTAGTGCTTCGAGCTCAAGCAGGAATAAACGCCTTCTTTATTGAAGTTAACAGGGCAGGTTAGCTGCAAACGAAATCTATAAACATATACCAGATATCCATATGAAAAGGGGAGGGCAAATGAACCTGATTGATTTTATGGCAGCCGGTTTCCCAGCAGCCATAGTCATACTAGTGATTATAGGGTTTTATAAAGTGTTTGTAAAAAAGAAAAGTGTTCAGCCTTTCTATACCCCATTTAATGAAATTACAGGTCAATCTGAAGTGGAGTTTCACGAAGAACAAGAAATCCTGGCTGAAGATGAAATTCAGGGAAATAAAAAGAAGCAGGAGAGAAGAAAAAGGATAGATAGCAGGTAACCTCTCCTGACAAACTCTATCCTTTTTGTTCTAAATTAATGATGATGACCCTGCCCCGCTTCCTGCTTGCCTGTTCCTTTTTGCAGGAATTCCACGTCGCTTTTCGACAGCTCTCCCACAATAAACTGCTTTTGCGGCATGATCAGGCTGCCGCCTTGCTGGGCGTGCACTTTTACAAAGTAAAGGCCATCCTTGTCAAAATCCTTGCTGATGCTGTAGACGCCCCCGCCCTCATTGTCTGCTTCCTCCATCCCATAGTGGACAGTGCCGTCCTGCTTCCAAATTTCGAAATGAACAAAATCAGTATGATCAGCCGGTTTGCCGTCCTGTGTGAGAGTGGCTTTAACTGTTTCCTGTTCTCCGGCTGTAAAAGTGTCCGGTGTTTGTATTTCCAGTTTCAGCGGAGTTTCCTGTTTGTAAAGCTCTGCTGCATTCTCATTAAGTGAACATGCACTCAGAAAAGACAGCAGCAGGATCATAAAGACATATTTTTTCACGGCATTAGACTCCCCTATCATAAACTTACGCATTCAAAAACCTCTTCAACGCTGGTATTCTCCGGATTAAGAAAAAGTCAATTATCAAAACAGCGATGATCGTTAAGCCGACTAATGGGAAGAGGACTCCCATGGCAATTAACAGAAGGAAGAATCCCTTTGTGTTGTTAAACCCAGCTGTTTTTGGTGCGCCCATGTCTTTTTTCGGCTTGCGTTTGAGCCACAAATAATAGCCGCTTACCGCCACAAGGATGATGCCAAGGCAGATGAATAAACTGATTAATTGGTTAATCAAGCCAAATTGTGTCCCTTTATGAAGCGTAATTCCCCATGCGACTAGTTTCCCGATCCACCCGTAATGGTCATAGCGGTAATCTGTTAAAACCGCACCTGTATACTGATCGATATGCATCGTAATTTCATCCTGCGCTTTTGGCGGGAAGGCTGAAATTGTGTACACTCCCGATTTATCCTGTGGAATATAAATGGAATAGCTGGGATGGACGCCTTCACGTTCTGCAGCAGAAACCACATCATCAATCGAAAGCGGAATAAATCCCTGAAGGTCTGACACAGGCACGTCCAGATTTTCGGCAGCCCATGGAACATCGGCAATGTCTTTCGTCTGGATGGTTGACTGGGGTCCGCTTCCAACCCAGACACTAGGGGGATATCCTTCCCCGGTATTGGTTGCCATCGATTGAAAGTTTGTGCCCCAGAATCCGGACCAAGGCAATCCTGTCATGATTAAAAAGAGCATCCCAGCAGTGACCCAGAAGGCAGGCACTGCATGCAAATCTCTTCTGAAAGTCTTTTTCCCTTTATTCAGCCGGGGAAAAAGGACGCCGCCCATGCCAGGCCTTTTCTTCGGAAACCATAAATACAGTCCTGTTACAATGAGCACAACTGCCCAGCAGGCCGCCAGCTCCACGATCCTGTCTCCCAGCGTGCCGGCCATCAGTTCCCCGTGAAACTCTTCTATCTTATCCATAATCCGGTCTTCGCTGTTTAAGGCCCCGAGGGACTCACCTGTATAAGGATTGATAAAAACAGTAAGCGATTCATCGTTATTCACAATGCCGACTTCACTTGAACGATCGGCGCTTTCCCCGGGACGGTACACCGTCACTGCTGCATCCGGATATTGCTTCTTCACTTCTTCAATCTGCTGTGAAGCTGAAATTTTTTCATCCTGAGGGGTGACTTCATAATAATCCTGATAGAGGACACCCTCGATTTGCGGCTTAAACAAATAGATTGCTCCGGTTACCGCCAGAATAAAAAGAAATGGCGCAAAAATTATGCCCGCATAAAAGTGCCATCTCCAAACCGTTCTGTATAGAGAGGTGTTAGTCTGTGGCGGTTTCTGTATATCAGCCGTTTCTTTAACCGTTTCCATGTCATCAAAAACTCCTCTTCGTTAATCTTCTTTTCATATCTTAAAAGGGGAATGTGAGAAATGAATGAAGTTTTGAAAAAAGTTTTTTGGCAAAAAGCTGTCATAACAGCCAGAAACTCTCTTTTTTAGACAAGGGTTTCTAAATATAGTGTTGAATATTATCATGAAAGAACAGGCAAGGGAGTGTTAAGATGATCCATAAACAATTAAAATCACAAAAAAGCATAGAGATTCTGACAAAGGTAAGGGAGATTGCCATTGGTTTTCCTGAAACCGCCGAACAGGCTGATAAATTTGGACATACTTCATTTAGAGTAAAAGATAAGCCTTTTGTTATTTTGGGAGAGAACGAAGAGGGCATTCCGTCCATTGCCATGAAAACATCGAAAGAAACACAGGAATTTTTAGTGCAGGAAGGCAGCCGTTTTTTCAAGACACCCTATATTGGACAGCATGGCTGGACCTCGATTTTAGGTGATCATGAACTAGAGTGGGTTGAGGTTGAAGGCTTGATAAAAGAAGCTTATTTGCGGACGGCGCCTAAATCCATCCTGAAAAGCTTGAAAATAGGGGGGAGTCCACCCTAGTAGCATAAAACCGACACAAACCGTCATGATTCAGCTAAAGGAAAAGCGCAGTAAATCCGCCTATTAATAAAAGAATGGTACTTGATAGAATGGCGATTTTGCGTGTGCGGTCTGATTTATGAAAAAGTCTAATAAACATTTTCACACCTCACTTTTAGTTAGTTATATTTATAGTACGATTTGGGATTGAAAAAATGTCATGCGCAGAGAAAGTTTCTCTGCGCATTTTTTTATGGAAAGAGATTCCCATTCTCTCCTTCATCCAGCATAGCATTCCCAAACTCTTTATTTCCGGCTAGTTAGGAGGAGGACGAATAAAATGGTTAGGAGTTACTAGTTTGATGCCCAAGCTTACAACTATCCTGTGAATATAATGAAATGATCATCATGAAATAACAAATAGAAGTTACAGAGGAGCTACTATGGAAGAAAAGAAAATTTACTATCATAAGGAAAAGGGCTGCTTAATAGCACCTAAAACAGGGTGGAAGCGAATGAAGGCAGCCTTTTGCATCCGGCTTATGTCTGCTGCTTCTCACCTGCTTGTGCCGCCAAAAGAACATTCATGCAATGGAGACGAACAGCTTCCCGGGAAAATAGGCAGCTACTCTAAGGGGCTTCCCCATAATTCTCTTGGAGAAGTTGTATCCGAGGCGTATGAACAGTATATGGAAGCTTTAAAGTCCGGAAATCCAGAAGATTTTGAATCGATCCCAATGGGAGGGAAGGTGAAGCTTTCAAATCCCCAGGCTTCCTATGTGTATGATTTAATAGGTCCTGATTGCCATCAATTGAATCTGTCCAAGCCTCCAGCTTTCAGCAGCGCCTTGGAGGCGGGAGAAATGGCAGAGTTATACTGGCAGGCGCTTACCAGGGATATTCCTTTCCGGGCTTATGAAAGTGATCCCCTGATTGCCGAGGCTGCTGGTGACCTATCAGGATTTTCTGATTTTCGGGGACCGAAAGATAACGGAAAGGTCACTCCTGAAACCTTGTTCCGCAGTGAGTTTCCAGGTAATCTTACAGGTCCCTATCTTTCACAGTTCCTCTGGAAGGACATTCCATTTGGTTCTGCAGTCATTCCCCAGAAATACCGCACCGCTTTGGCTGGGTCTGATCATATGACTTCTTATGAAGAATGGCTGGACATCCAAAATGGTTCATTACCCCGAGAATCGATAAAAGATCCGGTGCCCCGTTATATCCGCAACGGGCGTGACTTAGGTGAGTATGTACATTATGATTTTTCATTTCAATGTCCGTTATCGGCCTGCTTAATTTTGCTTAGTTATGGGCCTGAGGCTCTCGATCGGAACAACCCTTATCTTAAGTCGGCTACCCAGGGAGGTTTCATTACCTTCGGGGCTGCTCATATATTGGACATGGTCACAAAAGCAGGGAGGATGGCACTGGAAGCTTCCTGGTTCCAAAAGTTTCTCGTCCACCGCAGGCTCCGTCCAGAAGAATTTGGCGGGCGTGTTCATAACCATATGAATGGATCGGCTAAATACCCGATCCACTCAGAGCTTCTTGAATCTGAAGCCCTTTCTAAAGTATTCAGCAAATATGGATCTTATCTTCTGCCTATGGCCTATCCGGAAGGATGCCCGACCCATCCTGCCTACCCTGCAGGTCACGCGTGCATAGCCGGTGCAGGGGTTACGATCCTTAAAGCATTTTTCAACGAATCTTTTGTGATTCCGGATCCGGTGGAAGCAAGTTTGGATGGACTCTCGCTGCTTCCTTATCCGGGCAAACCTCTGACAGCAGGAGGGGAGCTTAATAAGCTTGGTGTGAATATTTCCCTGGGCAGAGACACAGCAGGTGTCCATTGGCGCTCTGATGGCATAGAAGGGCTAAAGCTTGGTGAAGCAGTGTCCATTGGGCTCCTGAGGGATTACAGCTCATCCTTTAATGAGCATTTTAACGGTTTTACGCTAACCAAATTTGACGGAAAAAAAGTAACGATTATCTAAGCTTTATCTACACATGTGCGAGCCTCAGCGCCATGTGTTTTTTTTGTTCATAAGAATGGGGATCTGGATAAAAGTCCTGCTCCTGGCGTCTGCCATTCCGGCTCGTCATTTATTTGATGGGAGCGGAAACTCTCAGAAGCGTCTTGTAGAGCCCAATCCCTATTTATCAAGAGTGGGACATGTTTTTTTCGAAAAAAGTTCCTTTGACATTTTCCTGACACATTGGGCCTTTAAAGTATGACTTGTAAGGCAAACGAAAACTATTCAATTTCAAAATAGATAAGAAGGAAGTGTTTAATCATGACAGAGTTTAACGAAGAAAGCAGAACGGAAAATCGGGAGGGGAAAAAACCGATTTGGAAAGGGTTCCTGTCAACCGTGGCGGCTGGTGTGCTGGGTTCGGCGCTTACGCTGACAGCCGTTCCGTATTTCCAGGAGGATATGCCGCAGGCAAGCGTTCCGGATGAAACTGGACAAGCTGAAAGCTCATCCAATCTCGATGTGACGCCAGTATCTTCTTCATCCAATTCCCTGGCCGATACAATTGAGCAGGCATCGAAAGCGATTGTTGGCGTTGTGAATATGCAGCAGCAAAACAATAATCCGTTCAGCCAGTCGAGTGAAGCTTCAGAAAGCGGTACGGGGTCGGGTGTAATTTTTAAAAAGACAGATGATGCGGCATACATTGTGACCAATAACCATGTGATTGAAAATGCGAGTGAGATTCAGGTGACATTGCATGATGGTGAGAAGGCAACGGCAGAATTGATTGGAACCGATGCGCTGACAGATATTGCGGTGCTGAAAATCAAAGGGGATGTAGACGCTCAAGCCATGACGTTTGGCGATTCTTCCAAGCTGAGAGCTGGTGATCAGGTGCTGGCGATCGGCAATCCGCTTGGCCTGGATTTATCCAGAACAGTGACTCAGGGAATCGTGAGTGCGGTCGACCGCTCGATTCAAGTCAGCACGTCTGCAGGGGAATGGAACTTAAATGTCATTCAGACAGATGCAGCGATCAACCCGGGCAACAGCGGCGGCGCATTGATGAATACAGCCGGCCAGCTGGTCGGGGTCAACAGCCTGAAGATCGCGGATAGCGGGGTGGAAGGCCTTGGATTTGCCATCCCAAGCAATGAAGTGAAAACACTGATTGATCAGCTGATTGAAAATGGACAAGTGGTCCGCCCGTATCTTGGTGTTGGCCTGGCAAGCTTTGAAGAAGTGCCGCCTCAATATTTAAGAAATCTCCCGGATGGCGTGACTAGCGGGGCAATAGTGGCGAATGTTGATCCGGATTCGGCCGCTGCCAAAGCCGGACTTCAGGTAGAGGATATTCTCGTCAGCATTGGCGGAAAGCAAATCACGAATTCCGGAGATTTGCGCAAGCATTTATACAGCGGTTTTTCGATTGGCGATAAGGTGAAAATCGAATTTTACCGCGGCGGCGAATTGAAAACGGCGGAAGTCACGCTGACAAGCAACCAGAAAGCGAATTAGGAGAGGGGAACAGGATGAAGAATAAGAAAGTTATCTATTGGATTTTAGGCAGTGTAGTAACGATCGGGGCAGCGGCGGCCATCTTTTTTACAATAAAGGAGGATGATGCTGCTGCGACCGTAAACGGGGAAGAAATCAGCAGGGATGAGCTGCATGAGCGTCTCGTTGCCCAGTATGGGCAGGAGCTTCTGGATTCGCTGATCACCGAGAAAGTGATTGATCAGGAAGCGAAGAAAGAAAATGTGAAAGTGACACAGGAAGAAATTGATGAGGAAAAGGCTGTATATGCGGAGTCATACGGCGGGGAGGATGCTTTAAAGCAGACGCTCGAATCAAGCGGCCTCTCAATGGCTGATTTTGAGGAGGATATCGAATCCTACCTGGCAACCAAGAAGCTGCTGGAACCAAGGATTGAGATTTCAGAAGAAGCTATGAAAACCTATTTTGACGAAAACAAAGAAAGTTTTGCCCAGGAGGAACAGGTATCAGCGAGCCATATTTTAGTAGAGGATGAGGAAACGGCAAAGGAAGTCATCGGAAAACTGAATGATGGCGGTGATTTTGCGAAGCTTGCGGCTGAATACTCGACCGATGAAAGCAACAAAGATGCTGGCGGAGACCTCGGCTTTTTCGGAAAGGGAGATATGGTCGAGGAATTTGAAGAGGTCGCCTTCTCGCTGGAACCGGGAAAAATCAGCGATCCTGTTAAAACCGAATATGGCTATCACGTAATCAAAGTGGCAGAAAAGCAGGAAGCCAAAGAAGCAGCCTATGAAGATGTGAAAGAAGAGGTTAAAAATACATTATTTGAAACAGAGATGCAAACAGAATATACGGCTTGGCTGGAAGAAAAATTTGAAGAATATGAGATTAAGAACTATTTAGAGGGCTGAGGGGAAACTTGAGATGAATTTTTTAAAACGAGCGTTTTTAAGCGTGAAGGCCAGAAAAGGGAAAAGCATTCTGCAGATCTTCGTATTTACCGTGATTTGTGTATTAGTGCTGGCAGGATTATCGATCCAGACAGCTGCCGAAAAGTCGGGAGATCTCGCCCGCCAAAAGCTGGGGGCAGATGTCACCCTGCAGGCTGATATGGAAAAACTGAGAGAGCAGGCGATGTCCCAGCAGCAGAGCGGAGGGGAGCGGATGCGTTTCCAGTCAGTTCCTGTCCCGCTTGATGCCGCAGAGGAACTGGCTTCTTATGACCAGATTAAAGGCTATAATTTCTACTCATCCACCACTGGGCTGGCCATCGGTTTTGATCCGATTGAAAGCGACTCGGCTGCCTCTGACACATCTGAGGAAAGCAGTGAAGGGCAGGAGCCTGGGAGAGGCATGCCGGGCGGAATGATGCAGGGGGATGTGAGCCTGCAGGGGGTTGCATTTACAGACGCGGTTGCGGAGTTTATGGATGGGACCTCATCGATGGTTGAAGGAACCGGGATCACAGAGGAGCATATCGGTAAAAATGTCACGCTGATTGAACAGACATTGGCAGAAGAAAACGAGCTGGGAGTTGGCGATAAGATTACCGTCATCAACCCGCGTGATGAAACGGCTGAAATGGAGCTTGAAGTGATCGGAATCTATCAGACAGCTTTTGCCGGATCTGATCAGGCAATGGATTTTACAGCACTGAATCCTTATAACAAGCTGTATGTTCCATACACTGCTGCTGCTGCACTAAAGGGGTCTGACTATGAAAATACAATCGATAGCGCCATCTACTACATAGAGGATCCTGCCGATATGCAGGACTTTATCGATCAGGCAAAAGCAGAGAGCAGCATCGATTTCGAAACGTTCAAGCTTGATGCCGATGACCAGCTTTATCAGCAGATGGTCGGCCCGATTGAGAATGTAGCCGGATTTTCGAAAAATATTGTGTACCTGGTATCCATTGCCGGAGCAGTCATATTGGGTCTGATCGTCATGATGTCAATCCGTGAGCGGAAGTATGAAATGGGCGTCCTGCTGGCGATCGGGGAAAAAAGGTGGAAGCTTGCAGGCCAGTTTATGGCGGAAATTTTAGTAGTGGCTGTGTTATCGCTCGGCATTGCCACAGCAAGCGGCAATGTGGTGGCTGGCAAGCTTGGCGACCAGCTCCTGAATCAGGAATTGGCATCAGCAGAACAGACGAATGCACCGGAATCCTTCAGAGGAAGGGGCATGGGCGGCTTCGGTCCGGGTATGATGCAGAATCAGGAAACAGTGGAGACGGTAGATGAAATGAATGTTCAGGTGACAGGAGAAGATCTTGGCTTCCTTGCACTAATTGGCCTCTTGATTGCGGCATTGTCGGCACTATTGCCTTCGTTAACCGTATTGCGCCTTCAGCCAAAAGCCATTCTAAGCAAGCAGGATTAAAAGGAGATGGAAAAATGAGTTCATTGCTGGAATTCAAAAATATCAGCTACTGGTATAAACATGAAAATAAAAAACACGATATCTTGAATAATATTAATGTGAGTTTTGAAAAAGGGAATTTTTACAGCATAATCGGGCCGTCCGGATCCGGGAAAACGACATTCCTTGCTCTGGCCAGTGCCCTGGATGTTCCGAAGGACGGAGAAGTGCTGTACGAAGGAAAGGATATCCGGAAAATTGGGCTGACGAGATTCCGAAATAAGTTTGTCTCCATTGTCTTTCAATCTTATAATCTGCTTCCGTATATGACGGCTCTGCAGAATGTATTGACCGCAATGGAGATTACCGGATCCTCTGCGAAAAATAAAAAGGTGATTGCTGTGGAGATGCTGAAGCGGGTCGGGATTTCTGAAATCCAGGCCCGGCAAAAAGTGCTTACTTTAAGCGGCGGCCAGCAGCAGCGTGTGTCCATTGCCCGGGCTTTGTGCTGTGACGCCGAACTGATTGTCGCGGACGAGCCGACCGGCAACCTGGACGAAGACACGGCCCAGGAGATTGTCGGTCTTTTACGGGCACTGGCACATGAAGAAGAAAAATGCGTGATCGTCGTTACGCATGATCCCGACATTGCGAGAGATTCGGATGTGGTTGTGAAGCTTTCAAAAGGGAGTATTACGGTTACAGCGAATGACCCCGAGCTGGTTTCGAATTGAAAAAGGTGCCTTTTCCTGAGGGAGGAGGCACCTTTTTTAAAATTTTAAAACAGACGGTGGAATGGGAAGTGGCGCATTAATGAGCAAAATTTGATTGTAAAATGGAAGAGGGGCACACAAATCATGACAAGTGGGACATGAGTCTTTATTCATACAGCCCGCCTGTATACATTCTGGTCAGATTCACAATCACGTCATCCATCTGATACTTTTCCTCATTCATCACCAGCTCCCACATGAACATCTCATTTGAATAAAACCAGCCTCTCGCGGTAAGGGCCGGATCGAGTTGCTTTTTGGCAAGCTTTTGCGCCTGTGCGTAGCGGATATCGACTGAAATCCGCTCGATGAAGCGTTCGCGGATTCCGTACCATTTTTCCTCTATCTCAGGTGAGACGCCGATTGCCTCTTTTACGACCTTCATCATGTCCCGCTCATCCAAAGCCAGCCGCAGGAACAGCCTGACCTGCTTCTTAATATTTTCATAGGCCTCTTCTTTGGCCTGCGGCTTAAAGGGCATCTCTGCCACTTCGTAAAATTGGTTCATGAGATCTTCCATTAAGGTAATGAAAAGCTCATCTTTATTCTTAAAATAGACGTACGCCGTGCCGTAGCCTGTATTTGCTTTTTTGATCACTTGGGAGATGGTTGCTTTTTGGAAGCCATTTTCGAGAAAAACTTCTTTTCCGGCCTGGAGAAGCTTATGGCGTGTTTTCAGGGCCTGCTGCTGCCTTGCCGGCAATTGATCGATCGGATTCTTCATTTATTTCATTCCTTCGTTCAGTTTCTGGCAACTATACTGACATTATATCATTGACATAGTGTCAATCAAACCATATAATTTTCGTAAATAATTAATATTCTGAAAGGTTGGAAATCTATGGATTTTACAAGAGAGTATGCAATCGGACTGGATGCTGGGAATGAGCTGTCCTACCGGGAAGAGTTTTATATAAAAGAAGACGGAATTTATCTGGATGGCAATTCACTTGGACTGCTTTCAAAGCGTGCGGAAAAGTCACTCCTTGACCTGCTGGATTCCTGGAAGCACCATGCTATTGATGGCTGGACAGAAGGGGACAATCCCTGGTTCTATTTATCTGAAAAACTAGGAAAAGAATTGGCGCCAATCGTGGGAGCACATCCGGAGGAAGTTATTGTAAGCGGTTCCACAACCGTTAATCTGCATCAGCTTGTCTCGACTTTTTATAAGCCGCAAGGAAAAAGAACGAAGATACTGGCGGATGAATTGAATTTTCCGAGCGATATTTATGCGCTGCAAAGCCAGGTAAAGCTGAAGGGCTATGATCCTGATGAGCATCTTGTCCAGGTAAAAAGCGCGGATGGCCATACGCTGAAGGAAGAAGACATTGTCGCGGAGATGACAGATGAAATCGCGCTGATTGTCCTGCCGGGTGTTTTATACCGAAGCGGCCAGGTGCTGGATATGGAGTATCTGACTGCAGAAGCACATAAGCGCGGGATTGAGATTGGCCTTGACCTATGCCATTCGGTTGGATCTGTCCCGCATTCCCTGAGTGATTGGGATGTGGATTTCGCGTTCTGGTGCAATTATAAGCATCTGAATGGTGGACCTGGCTCGACGGGCGGATTGTTTGTGAACAAGCGCCATTTTGGCCAAGTGCCGGGACTTGCCGGCTGGTTCAGCTCCCGCAAGGATAAGCAGTTTGATATGGAACATGTGCTGACTGCTGCTGAAGATGCAGGCGCATATCAGATTGGAACTCCGAATATCTTTAGCATGGCGCCAATTATTGGATCACTCAGCATGTTTAATGAAGCTGGCATGGAAAGAATCCGCGAAAAATCACTTAAACTGACTGGCTATATGATTAAGCTGATTCAGCATGAGCTTGACGGACACGGATTTATCCTGCGCAACCCGCTTGATGAAAAGAAGCGCGGCGGCCATATTTATCTGGAGCACCCGGAAGCAGCAAGGATCTGCAAGGCGCTGAAAGCAGAGGGAGTTATCCCGGATTTCCGTGCCCCGAACGGAATCCGTCTGGCGCCGGTAGCGCTGTACAATACGTTTGAAGATGTCTGGAAAACAGTTCAGATCCTTAAAGGTATTATGGATCAAGAAAAATACAAGCAATTTGAAAATAAGCGGGGAGTCGTAGCATGATGAAAAAGGGATGGATCGATATTTCACAGCCTTTGACTAATGCCATTGCCCACTGGCCCGGAGATACGCCATTCAGCTATGAAACAGCTTTTACAAAAGAACAAACCGGCTCTGTCAATATTGGCAGGATTACGACCAGCCTGCATACCGGCACCCATGTCGATGCACCGTTCCATTTTAATGACGAAGGCGAAAAGATCTTGGACCTGGATATCGAGCTGTATATCGGGCCGGCGTGTGTGATAGATGTATCAGCCTATGAAACGGTGGATTCGGAAGTTCTGAAAGGATTTGATCTCGAAGGTGTGGAACGTGTTCTGCTTAGGACCTCGGTTCCGAATCATTCGGAAGTGTTTCCGAATCAGATCCCTGAACTGACCGTGGATATGGCTGACTACCTCGGCAGTAAAGGGGTGCGCCTGCTCGGAGTGGATGTGCCATCCGTCGATGCGCTCGACAGCAAAGAGATGGAAACACACCATGCTTTATATCGAAATGGCATTCATATTCTGGAAAATATCATGCTGGATGAGATAGAAGAAGGAAATTACGAGCTAATTGCCTTGCCGCTCCCAATAAAAGACGGAGATGGTAGCCCGGTGCGGGCGGTTATTCGGCCAATTTAAGCGGGGGAACGGCCAAAACCTCGAATTTATCGGCCAAACGCTAAATTTCTGCCTTGCTGGAAGTGCAGCAGCCAGCAGAAATAGCCTTTACCGGCCAATTTGAAGGAAATACCGGCCAAAAACGTACAATTACCGGCCAATTTCGATAAAATACCGGCCAAAATGCGGGTTTTACCGGCCAAATGAAGTCCGGCTGCAATCTGCATCAGATATATCGGTCAGTCGCTGAAATAACAGGCACGGCCCGAATCGGGAACTACAAGAACAAATCTCAAGGAGGACATAACATGAAAGAAACACACCAGGACGTAAACGCGACAACCTCTGAAAAGAGCATCCATACAGATTTCACCAACAACATGACATACGGTGAATACCTGCAGCTCGACAAAATCCTATCCGCGCAAAACAGGCTTTCCGGACATCATGATGAGATGCTGTTTATCGTCATCCACCAGGTGAGCGAGCTGTGGATGAAGCTGATTCTTCATGAAATGGGTGCAGCCATTGAATCGATTGAAAACAATGATTTATCCACAGCACAGAAGCGATTGGCGCGCGTTTCGAAGACACAATCGCAGATTATTCAGGCATGGGATGTGCTGTCCACATTGACGCCATCCGAGTATATGGAGTTCCGCGATTCACTTGGCCAGGCATCTGGCTTCCAATCCTACCAGTATCGTATGGTAGAATTTGCGTTAGGCTATAAAACCGAGCATGTTCTGAAAATCTATCAAAAAGACCCGGATCTGCATGCAAAGTTAACGGAAGCGTTCGAAAAGCCGGGCCTATACGATGTAGCCATCCGCGCGCTTCATAAAGCAGGCCTGCCAGTTGATGAAGACATTCTGAACAGAGACGTAACCAGAACATATAAAGAAAATGATTCGGTCCGCGCAGCCTGGATGACGGTGTATAAAAATCCTGAAAAGTACTGGGAGTTATACGAGCTTGCGGAAAAACTTGTGGATATCGAAGATTGGCTTCAGCAGTGGCGCTTCCGCCATATGAAAACGGTGGAAAGAATCATCGGCTTCAAGATGGGAACAGGCGGTTCATCCGGTGTCGGTTATTTGAAAAAAGTATTGGATCAGCGCTTCTTCCCTGAACTTTGGGATATCCGCACAGAGTTATAATCTAGGATTTAAAGGGGAATCGGGGCCCGAAAGTCTTCCTGAATCGGGCCTTGCATAAAAATAGAGAACAGGGGGGTACTATGAGTACAAATCGAGAGCAATGGTCTTCTAAATTCGGCTTTATCATGTCCTCGGCCGGTGCCGCGATTGGCCTGGGAGCGATCTGGAAGTTCCCGTATGTAGCCGGAACGAGCGGAGGAGGCGCCTTTTTGCTGATGTTTATCGCGTTTACGATTTTGATTGGTCTTCCGATGCTCATTTCAGAGTTTATTATCGGACGCGGGGCACAGAAAGAAGCAGTGTCTGCCTATTATAAATTGGCTCCAAACAGTCCGTGGACCATTACCGGCAAGCTTGGCGTTGTCGGCTGCTTCCTGCTGCTGAGTTTTTATTCGGTTGTTGGGGGCTGGGTGCTGATTTATACAGTCCTGTCGATTGGCGGCCAAATCATTACGCCGGGCGCAGCCTATCCGGAACTGTTTGGCATGATTACATCCACGCCAAGCTGGACTCTAATGGGGCTGGTAGCTTTTCTGCTTATTAACATTGTGGTCATCACATTCGGAATCCAAAATGGGATTGAAGCTGCAAGCAAATATATGATGCCGCTATTATTCATCTTTTTTATCGTGCTTGTGGTACGCGCACTGACACTGGATGGTGCGATGGAAGGAGTCAAGTTCTTCCTGAACCCGGACTTCAGCAAAATCACTGGGGAATCGGCTCTTTATGCATTGGGACAGTCGTTCTTTGCACTGGCAGTCGGCTTCTCATGCATGGTCACTTACAGTTCGTATCTGGATAAAAAAGTAAGCATCCCAAATTCAGCGGGCTCTGTTGTCATCATGAACATTATTATCTCTGTTTTGGCAGGATTGGCGATTTTCCCGGTTGTGTTTGCATTCGGTTTTGAACCGGCGGAAGGCCCGGGGCTTCTTTTCATGGTCCTGCCGGCCGTCTTTTCACAGATCCCATTAGGGGAAATGTTTCTGGCAATCTTTCTGCTGCTTTTCTTATTTGCCACTTTGACATCATCGTTCAGCATGCTGGAAATCATCGTCTCTGCATTCATCGAGAACGGAAAGCATTCCCGGAAAAAAATCTCCTGGATCTCCGGCATTGTCATGTTCGCCGCCGGGATTCCTGCTGCGCTGTCGTTCAGCCTGCTTGGGGACTTCACCATTTTCGGGAAAAATATATTTGATGCAACCGACTACCTTGTCAGCAACATCCTTCTTCCTCTCGGCTGCCTGCTGATTGCCCTCTTTATTTCTTTAAGAATGGACAAACAGCTAGTAAAAGAGGAATTTCTGCTCGGCAGCGATATTTCTCCAGCCATGTACACAGCGTGGAACATCCTTATGAAAGTATTGGTCCCTGCTACTATTGTTGTTGTGTTTATCAGCACATCCGGAATTTTTTAAAAAGAAGCGCCAAGTCCTGGCGCTTTTTTTCAGTAATTTTAAAAAAAAATCAAATTAAAGGTTTATGGGCAAATTAGAAAGGGTATTAAAATTTTGGGGTCTGATAAAAGGGTGCTATTATCTTCCATATTAAGTTCAAGAAGGATTTTCCATGATTAAAACGAAAGTGTATAGTATATAAAACAAAGGGGCGTATGCTTAAAATGGAAGCAACTTACAAAGAAACTAAGGATATAGCAGAATTTATTGTTGTGAATCGTGAGAATTTTCAGGCGAAATTACTGTCCGAGGCTGTAAATGTTGCCTCTAAAATCAATGAAATTCTGCAAAGAGGCAATATCGATCTTTTAAAAAATGCCGAGAGGCTGGCTTTATATGTTGTCGAAAATGAAGAAGAAGAGCTGATTGCCTTTGCCAGGCAGGAAGGTGTTGCCTGGGCCGAGCATTCCCTGACACTTTCATTTAAGCTGGAATGGGTACAGGCGATCCGGCGTACTTTGTGGCACTTCTTATTCCAATACGACAAAATTAAAGGGAGGAATAGAGTAGGAGAGGACTTTTATAATCTGGAAAAGAATGTAAATGACCATGTTGACCAATTTTTAAATAACTTCTTCATCAGCTACTCTGATTATAAAGATGAGATGCTTAAATCACAGCGCAAACTGGTTGAGCATTTGTCAGTGCCGATTATCCCAGTCAGCACTTCTGTTGCTGTTCTGCCGCTGATTGGCATGATTGATTCCTACCGGATTCAGACGATTGAAGAGAAAGTTCTGATGGATATCTCATCCATTAAAATCCAGACCTTAATCATGGATCTCTCCGGAATTGCCGATATGGAAATTGATGTCATTGTACACTTCAAAAAGATCCTCAGCGGCATCAAAATGATGGGATGCGAGGCGGTTCTTACAGGCCTTCGTGCTGAACTTGTCCGAAAAATGATCCATGCCGGCGTTTCATTCGAAAATCAGGCGGAAACAAAGGGAACATTGCAGCAGACTTTAAAAGAATATCTAGGGAATGAATCGAAATAAATACAACATATCACAATGCCTGGTGCTGTCCAATTGGGATGGCGGCAGGCATTTTTTAGCGGAGGAATCCAGCATGAAAAATTTTGATGAAATAATCAACATCCATACAAGCGGTGACCAAATAGGATTCCATAAATCTTTCCACTACCACCGCTACGAGCCAACTCCATATCAAGGCCTGGAAAAACTGTTCAGTGAATACGGGTTAAGAAGCAGCGACCGCCTGGTGGATTTCGGCTGCGGCAAAGGCAGGCTGCCTTTTTATATTCACCATACATTTCGGGCATCTGCTGCCGGCGTGGAGATGAGTGAGGACTTTTACCGTGAGGCACTGGAAAACCTGCGGACTTACAAAGGAGAAAAAGCCAGAATCAGCTTTCAGTGCATCCTGGCTCAGGAGTATGAAATAACACCGCAGGACAGCCACTTTTACTTTTTCAATCCGTTTTCGGTGAAGATCTTTATGAAAGTCGTCAACAGCATCCTGCTCTCAGCCGAAGAGAACCCGCGCAAAATGGACATCATCTTATATTACCCTTCAGAAGATTATATTTTTTATCTGGAAAACAGCACCCCGTTTGAGCTGATAAAAGAGGTGGTCCTCGAGGGCGATGAAAATGAGCGTTTTTTGGTCTATCGGTTTAATCAAACGTTTGATTGAACCCCCCCAGCCATATTGGAGGGGGAATTTCTTTTATCGAACAGGCCTTGATTCCGGTTCTCTTTCATATTCACGGCTCGGTTTAAAGAGGAGTCCCAGATTGATCAATCCGGCAATTCCCACTAAACCATAGATTATTCTTGATAAAACTGCATCCTGTCCTCCGAATAAGCTGGCAACTAAATCAAATTGGAAAAACCCAATCAGCCCCCAATTGATGGCTCCAATAATCGTCAGTACAAGTGCAATGCGCTGGAAACCGTTCATGTTCATAGCCTCCTCGTGTTAATAAATTTTCCAGGGTGCTGCATCGGGACAAACCGTCACAGCTTTAGTCCCGATGCTTTTCCTGCTGTCTATTAGGAGATTACCCGGATATTGAGGGGACAAACAATTTTCAGAGAGTTAGAGATGAAAGAATATGAAAAGGGTGCCCCATCCAGGGCACCCTTTTCATATGTCTAACACAAGCAGCCTCCCCCTCGAGTGTCGGGGTGGACAAGGCGTGTGCGCTTTTCTGCTTACTTCGCACTCAAACGTCTGATACGCTCATCCAAATCCGGATGCGTCGAGAACAGTGAAGCTTTGCTTCTGTTATTAATTTTCAAAGTGGAGATCGCTGTCTGCTCTTCACCCTTGATGCGGCTGGAGTAGGCCTTCAGCATCTGCAGGGCATGTGTCATTTTGTCTTTGCCGGCAAGGTCAGCACCCCCGCGGTCCGCATGGAACTCACGGTGGCGGGAGTAGGCGAAGACCACAAGGCTTCCAAGGATTGAAAAGGCGATTTGGAACACGATTACAGCTATAAAGTGTACAATCGGCGCCATTTCTTCTCTGACAAAACGGGATGCCACCCAGGCTGCGATTCGAGCAAGGAAGACAACGAATGTGTTGACAACCCCCTGGAGAAGGGTCATGGTGACCATGTCTCCGTTCGCGATGTGTGCGACCTCATGGGCGATGACACCTTCAATGGCATCGTCATCCATTTCCTGGAGCAATCCAGTTGAAACCGCCACAAGAGAGCGTTTTTTCGTAGGACCTGTTGCAAAAGCGTTCACTTCAGGGGAATGGTAGATTCCCACTTCAGGCATATGTGTTAAGCCTGCTGCTCTTGATAGGCGATGAACTTTTTCCACGATGTCGCGTTCAGCTGCTGAAAGGGAACTATTCGGATCCAGCACCTGAACATTCATCATTCTCTTGGCCATCCAGCGGGACATCCACAGAGAAATGAAGGAGCCAGTGAAACCAATTACGGCACTGACCACAAGCAATGCGCCGAAATCAATGCCGCCCTGGGCATTGATGTAATTACCTCCGCCAATCAGCGAGAAAATAATACTGATGGTCAATAGAACCAGCACGTTCGTCAATAAAAAGTAAAAAATACGTTTACCCATTTCCTCACCCTTTAATCTATTTTGAGTTCATATGAACTTGTCATCTGACTATATAATACAATTTTTCGATTAAAATGACAAGTGAAAACTAGGCGGTAAGGAAATAGACGTTGACTGTTATCATGTAAACCATTAGGATGAAAGCATCGAAAAGAGAACGCAGGGGCTGATTATCTTGGAATTATTCCAGCTATCGAGGAAAAGCATGGCTGATTTCCTTCTGTCGCTGAAGGGGGAAGGGGGGCATTCACCCAAACAAATTCTCCAGCAGGCATGGGCGGCTGCTCATGAAAAGAAAGGAATATCAACGGAAGCTTTTCTGGATACCAAAATGCCGGCTATATTTGAAAAGTTGCTGCGGGCAGATTTGCAGAAAATCGGCTTTTCCATCAATGAAATTGTCGCACTGGGAAACCAGATTGAATTTACCCATCTATCTTCGACTGCTGTGCAAAACTGGGTGAAGCGGGATGTTAAGGACCTGATAGGCAGTCCGCAGCTCGGCAAGAAATATTCGGCCGACCAGGCTGCCATGCTTTTTATCGTGGAGGATCTGAAAGCGACGCTTGATTTCGATTCGATCCGAAAAATTCTTGCCCTCCTTTTTAATGATCTGGATGACCGCACAGACGACCTGATTGGGCCGATCCCTTTTTATTCTGCTTACGCGGCCATTTTTGAAAAGGTCCATCAGCACAATGGTGCCGAAAAAAGCATATACGATCAGACAGAACAGTGCATCAAAAAAGAAGCATTGAAAACAATGGAGAGTTTCCAGGATTTTACTGAAAACCAGAAAGACATCGTTTCCAATATTCTTGTAACGGCTTCACTGACAGTTTTATCGGCCTACTACAAGTCGCTGACAAAGAAATATGTAACAGCTACCTTATTTTTAAATGGGTAAGCCAAGAAAACATCGCAACTAGAGGGCGATGTTTTTTTGTGCTCTTGTTTTATAAAGTGATATTGATGATCATTATTGATAGAAAGAACAGGAGTGTTAGAAATAAATACTGATTGCTTTGCGTTAGAAGACCTCATATTCAGGCTGAGAAAAATAGAAATATAAAAGAAGAAATGCAGTGGCAGCTGGAGGATCAGTTTACCAATCAGCATATATTGCTCGCCGTTGTGAACGGAGCGGGAGATTTAACGATCGAAAAGGACCGCTTCCGGTTTAAGGAGAATAAGGGATATTGGATTCCCCGCCGGAGTTCACTTTTGAAATCACAGAAGATTCTCCGGAAGCCATGGCCAAGGAGCGGGGGAGCGGGAAATTCCTGCAATTTATTGAACAGGAACTGAAGCCGAAGGTGAATGAAATGTTTGAGGCTGATCCTGCGAGGCACATCTTCTTTGGCCATTCCTTAGGGTGACTGTTTGGTCTGTATGCGCTTTTTACAAAGCCGGAAGCTTTTCATAGCTATATGATCAGCAGCCCCTCGATTTGGTGGAATCAGGAATGTATTCTCGAGCTGGAACTGGAAATCATAGACCGTTTGAGAGATGGCAATCTTAAAATCTATTTTTCAGCCGGAGCTCAGGAAAAACGATTCATGGTGGAGGATGTAAAGGAATTGGCAGAGCGCTTAACCCTCTTGAAGGATTCACGGCTTGATATTATGCTGGATATCGCCGAGGGGGAAAACCATATCTCTGTAGTGCCTGCCGCTTTAAGCAGGTCCTTGAGATTTGTGTTAAAACCATAAAAGTACAAGTACCTTAACGGTTGTTGCTTTTGAGGTTTTTTATATTTAAATGGAGAATAGATGCGGTTCAAATTCTATCAGAAATAAAATATATGATAAAAATGAATTGAAAAACGAGCTGAACTGTTTTATTCTTATTGATAATGATAATCATTTACACTTGCTGTTGAAAGAAAAATATGATGGAGATGAAAACCAGTGAAAAAAACGAAGTTTATATTAATTGTCATCACACTGTTGTTAGCGTGTATTTTATCTGCCTGCGGAGAAAGCTCAGGCAAAACATCAGGGGCAAGCGCTGACTCTGGCACAAGGACATACCATGGAGAAGATGGAGATGTCCAGGTTCCTGCCAAGCCTAAAAGGGTGGCGGTATTGGCACATATCTATGTGGGGAATGTATTGAAGCTTGGAATTACCCCTGTTGCCGTGAATGAATGGGTAAAAGGAAACAAATTTTTCGGGGATAAACTAGAAAATACAGAAGTTGTTGCGGAAGGGTCCATCGAAAAGTTAATAGAATTGGAGCCAGATTTAATTATTGCTTTTTCGTCTGATAAGAATCTAAAGAAATACTCGGAAATTGCTCCAACTGTTGCCCTGACAAATACAGAGTACGATTATTTACAGCAGCATATTGAAATTGGGAAAATTGTAGGGAAAGAAAATGAAGCAGAAAAATGGGTAGAAGAATGGACTGAAAAAGCTAAAGAAGAAAAGGAAAAGGTAAGAGCTGCCATTGGTGAGGATGTAACTGTAACAGTGCTCGAAACAATGGGAAAAGAAACATATATTTACGGAAAGAATTGGGGACGGGGAACGGAAATCATTTATCAGGCACTCGGAATTCAGGCACCTGATAAGGTAGAAAAGGATGTGTTTGGACCCGGCTATAAATCCATATCGACTGAGTTAATCCCAGAATACGCCGGTGACATTATGTTTGTTGGAACAGGAGATGAAACAAAGAAGGGATCCTTTATGGATACAAGCGTATGGAAGGAAATACCTGCTGTACAAAACAACAAGGTGATAGAATTTGATTCCGAATCATTTTGGTTTAACGATGCCATTTCCCTTGAAAATCAGCTGGAATTTATAGTGAATGAATTAACTAAAGGAAAATAATAGCGGCATTCCAATCGATTAATCCTATATTGGCGAGTATGCAAAATGAGAATAGGAAGAGGAAGCGATTCGCTCCCTGGTTGAAATCTATAACGGAATAAAGCCTCAGCGGTTCATGCCGCCTGAGGCTTCTTCTATCTCTTTCTATCGGATGTGCATTGTGATATACATAATACAAAATATTATTTAAAAAAGCATTGACCGTGTGGTGCACCCCACAGTTTAAGATAAATGGGAGGAAGCGATGTACAAGATCAGCGAGTTTTCGGAAATGACCGGGTTAACGAAGGAAACATTGCGATATTACGCAGAAGTGAAGCTGCTGGAGCCTGCTTTTATTGACTCAAAAAACAATTACCGGTATTACGATGACGGCAGCTATTTTTTGGCTATTCTGTTAATAAAACTAAGAAGACTAGGCTTCACCATTCAGGAAATGATTTCCGTGATGGAGGATGAATCATTCGCCAATCTGGAAGCATTGCTGCTGCAAAAAAGAAAACTGATCGAGAAACAAATGGAAGAGCTTCAAGGCCAAATAGATGAAATCGATGCCTTTTTGAATCGGGGAAGGAGGAAGAATCGTGATTCAATGGAAAGAAGAAATCATGATTGAAAGGAATATTGAAAAGGTGTGGAGGTTGTTTTCCGACCAGCACATAAAGAAAATCATGCCCAAGGTCGAAGAGCACACCCTGATCGAAAAAAGGGAACATGAAGCAGGGGCAAAGCACAGGCAAACCTACAGAGAAGGCAAGCGCCAGGAAACTTATATTGTCGAAACGCTGGCATATGAGAATGCAGAGGATAAAAAGCATAAGCAGATCCATTTTGTATTGGGAAAGGCCTTTGAAATCACCCTCGCATTTACGCTGGTCAAAATCGATGACTCCCATACCAGGTTTATTTATGAAGGGGAAAATAAAGGGGTTAACTTCGTAGGAAGGGCCATGCTGAAGCTTGGCGGCGATAAAAACAACCTGAAAGTGGTTGAAGAATTTTTGCAGAAGGTTCGCGAAGAAGCATTCAAGTTATAATAAAAAACACCGCCGGCTCATACCAGCGATGTTTTATCTATTAAACTTCCCGTCTCATTGCCTTCAGCACATCCACTTGTGTCGCGCGCTTGGCCGGACGCCAGCCTGAGAAGATGGTAACTGTCAGACAAATCGCCACACTGATCAATGTCAGGGACCACGGAATGTAGGAAAGCATGAGGCCCTCAGGCGGGGCTTCCTCAAATACTCTTTCCAGCACGAGCGGAAGGGCCAGGTTGACCGCATAGCTGATTCCATAAGCAACAATCGTCCCAAACAGGGCGCCAAGCAGGCCGATATAGCTGCTTTCAAGGACAAAGATCCGCTTAATCGTTTTCGGATGGGCGCCGATCGCTTTCATGATCCCGATATCGGGGGCGCGCTCCGTAACGGCCATCGTCATCGTATTATAAATGCCGATGGAGGCAATGATCAAAGCAATGGTACCGATGAAGAGAAGACCGATTTTTAAAATCGTAAAAACCATATTAATCTGCTTCATCTCGTTCACGATGGAATAAACCATATAATTGCCGTCTTTCAATTGGTCATTGATGCCTGTGACAGCCTCGACATCTTTAGCGTAAAGGCTGACAGTATCGTATATTCGGCCAGTATCCTCGGAAGCTCCCTCCACTTGCTCCGGACTGCCGGCAGGTGTACCGGTGAATGCTTCCACTTCCTTAAAAATATCTTCGGAAATGAAGACCGTGCGGATCTGCATCCATTCTTTAGAAGGCTTTTTCGTGACCCCGGTTATGGTCAGGGGAATGGACTTTTTGATTTCCTTGCCATCCTCCATTTTGATAACTTCCATTTCAATCGTCTTTCCGACTAACTCACCCTTGTAGGCGTATTCTTCTTTTATCGTTCCATCCTCATTAAAGGCATTCTCTCCTTCTTTCGGCTCCAGAGACAGACCATCCGCAAAGGAGGAGCCAACCACCACTTCATTCCCTTTTTCCGGGAGTCTTCCTTCAGAAAGCTCGAATCCTGCTTTCACTTCTTCCGGGAAATAGGCCGAAACAGCTTCTGATTGAGAGGTATAATCCCCTGTTTTAAAGATCGGGCTTTGCTGCAGAGATTGCCTGCGGGTAACTGCTTTTACCCCGGTGATTTCTTGAAAATGTTTGATATCTTCATCTTTGATGCCCTGAAAATTTCCTTCGCCCGCTTCCTTGCCGTGAACCTGGACTTCCGTAACAAGGCTGTCTTCCATTACATCCTGGATGATCGATTTATGAAGCCCGAATCCGACCGATGCCAGCACAATCAGAAAGGTACATCCAATCGCTGTGGCTAAAATCGTCATAAACAGCCTTGTTTTATTCTTTTTCATATTTTGCCTTACAAATCTGAATTGATCTTTTAAATTCATGCCAATACACCCTCCATAACCCTTCCATCTGTGATTTCAATTGTCTTATGGCCGATGGCTGCCACTTTTTCGTCGTGCGTAATAATCAGAAACGTGATGCCCAGATCCCGGTTCAGCTCTTGAATGAACTGCAGCAGCTCGTTTTCTGTTTCACTGTCCAGGCTGCCTGTCGGTTCATCTGCCAGAATGAGGGGAGGATTCACGACAAGCGCCCGGGCGATGCTGACGCGCTGCTGCTGTCCGCCGGAAAGCTCACTTGGATAATGATCTTTATATTCGATAAGGCCTACCCGCTTTAACGTCTCTTCCGTCTTCTGCTGTCTTTCCTTTTCAGCCATCCCTTTGAGAATGAGAGGGAGCTCGACATTTTGGTAAGCCGTCATGCTTGGAATCAGCTGAAAGCTCTGGAATATGAATCCGAGATTCGCCAGGCGGAAATCAGCGAATTTGCCTTCGTTATAGTCACTGACCTTTTCACCCTGTATCCAGACCTCCCCATGCTTTGGCTTAATAAAACCGCTGATGATATTCAAGAGCGTCGACTTCCCGGATCCGCTCCTGCCCACAATCGTGACAATCTCGCCTTTTTCCACTGAAAAAGAAACATCCTCCAATACCGGAATTACCGTCTTCTTTTCTTTTTTGCCAATCTCAAACGCATGGCTTAATTCTCTAACTTCTATCACGCAATAACCTTCCTTCTAAAAAAGTGTCTGCAATCTAGACGTACGAAAGGGCACTTTCGGCTTCAAAAAAATATAAAATAATTTTTGGTGACAGGCACCACCCGAATTTTGTTGAATCAATTCCGTCCGGTTTGAATATTTTGAATTTTAAAAGAGATAGAGCTACTATGAGTAGTAGTGACACTGTAAAAAAGGAGGAAATGTTATTGGAGCAGACACTTATTAAAGCTGATGATTATGTAACACTATGGGGAATTATTGTGGTATGGGCCTCGGCAAGCATCTATCTGGAGCAGCGTTACAGCTGGGCAGCAAAAATTTCAGGGGCGATTGTTGCCCTGATTGGCGCCATCATTCTATCCAATACCGGCATTATTCCGACAGCATCGCCTGTATACGATGCAGTCTGGACTTTTATCATTCCGCTTGCGATCCCATTGCTTCTTTTTCATGTGAAGATTAAAAGAATCTGGCAGGAAAGCGGCCGCCTGCTGATTATCTTTCTGATCAGCTCCATCGGGACAGTGGCAGGGGTGATCATCAGCTTCTTCTTGCTGAAAGATCATATACCTGTCCTTGATAAACTAGGCGCGATGCTCAGCGCGTCCTATATTGGAGGCGGGGTAAACTTCGCGGCCATGGCAGCAAAGTTCGAGACGCCTGGAGAAATGGTATCAGCCGCAGTAGTCGCCGATAATTTAATGATGGCCATTTACTTTGTCGTTCTGATGATGGTACCGGCCATTGGCTTTTTCCGGCGCCGGTTTAAAACGCCGCATGTAGACCAGGTGGAAAGCGGCAGTATAGGAGAAGAGGGGAAGACACTTGCGGAAAGCTTTTGGAAGCGAAAGGACATCTCCTTAAAGGATATCGCGTTATCCGTCGGAACAGCTTTTTTGCTGGTGATTGTTTCATTTAAAGTCGCTGAATTCCTGGACTCCGCCATTCCTTCCGGGGATGACGTTTCTTTCTTTATCAATCTCGTAAACGGGCTGTTTGGAGACAAGTATTTGATGCTGACCACTCTGACGTTCCTGGTATTGGCCATGTTTCCGAGGTACTTCGAGTCTATTAACGGAAGCCAGGAAATCGGCACATTCCTGATTTACCTGTTCTTTGTCGTGATCGGCATCCCGGCATCGATTCCGCTGATTATCGAAAATGCCCCGCTGCTGCTGGTGTTTGTGTTCATTATCGTCGTAGTGAACCTGACTGTATCTTTAACAGCAGGCAAACTGCTAAAATATGACCTCGAAGAAATCCTTTTGGCCAGCAATGCCAATGTCGGCGGCCCGACTACCGCTGCCGCCATGGCCATCGCCAAAGGCTGGAAGGATCTGATCGGACCCATACTCGTCGTCGGAACGCTGGGCTATATCATCGGCAACTACGTTGGAACCGCGCTCGGACTGTGGTTTTCGGGGTTTATGTAAAAATGGAGAAGCGCCCGCAATGGATTTTGCGGGTTTTTTCTATTTTGCATGGCCGTTAACATCTCTAGTATTCGGTCAATTAATGGATAACGGTTAAAATTTCACTTTATCGGTCAGCTTTTCAATATGTCGCTCAGCCGCCGATATTCCAGGCTCCAGCTCCGCTTTCTTCCAAATTCCATCCTTCTGCAAGAAAAATCCAAAGAAATTTTTCGCGATTTGTACTATATTAATAGCTGGTTTATTTTTAGAGAAACGAAATAATAGAAAGCGGTGTTGATACCTTGGATAAACGGTTTGGTACCGTAACGATATTTTCTTCTGTTCAATGGCTATTTTTTATTTTTGCTAATACAGTGATGGTCCCAATTTCGATTGGAACAGTCTTCGGGCTGCCGGGAGAAACGATTGCGATGATGCTGAGAGCCTCGCTTATCTTTACGGGGCTGGCAACCATTTTTCAAGGCTGGAAAGGGCATCGGTATCCGCTCATGGAAGGCCATTCCGGCTTATTGTGGGGAGTCATCTTAAACCTTGGACTGTCGGCATCGTCCCTTGGCATGAGCTATACGGAAATCGGGGGCGGAATTGCGACAGGCGTACTGCTCGCTTCGGCTGTCACTCTAATTCTAGCAGCCTTCAACGGCATCTCTCTGCTAAAATCGATATTCAGCCCGATGGTGATGTCCGTTTACCTGTTCCTATTAACCTTCCAGCTGATTTTCATCTTTTTCAAAGGCATGATGAAGGTCAGTGAACAGGGCACCATTGATGTTCCCATCACCCTTTATTCCTTTGCACTCGTCATTTTTGTGAGTTTATTAAAATTAAAAGGGAACGCCGTCATCAGCAATTTTTCCATCTTAATAGGATTGCTGGCAGGATGGATAGGCTATGATCTCCTGTTTGCCGGTCAAGCGATGCAGGGGACAGCGTCCGGAGATGTGAGCTTTACACTGTTTCCGCTGGGACAGCCTAACCTCGAAATCGGAATTGTGGCCGTCGCCTTTTTTGCCAGTCTGATGAACCTGAGCAACACAGTCGCTTCCATCAGCTCCAGTGACCGTTTATTTAAAAAAGAATCCGGGAAACGCGAATACCGCGGATCGATTTTTATCACCGCAGTTTTCACAGTGATGGGAAGCGGGTTTGGTCTCGTGCCGTATACGCCATTCACCTCATCGATCGGATTTCTGCAAAGCACGAGAATATTGATGAGAACACCATTCTTCATCGGCGGCGCGCTCCTGACGGTCATTGGCCTGATTCCGCATCTCGGGTCATGGCTGGCGGGCATGCCGGTAACAGTCGGGAACGCCGTGCTGTTTGTAGCATATCTGCAGTTATTCGGGACAGCTTTCAACAGCTTAAGCGGAAAAGTGTTCAACTCAGACACAATATTCCGTTTAGCCGCACCCGTCCTGATCGGAATCAGTTTGATGAATACACCGGCCGCGGTATTCGCAGAATTGCCGGTTTTGATTCAGCCATTCCTATCCAACGGGCTTTTGATGGGCGTCCTGATCTCCATTCTTCTTGAAAAAATGGTGAACTGGTCTGCGTTCGAACAGCTGGAATTGAAGAATAACTAGAAAAATCCCCTGTGAAGGGGATTTTTTTAATAGATGGATGATGCATTGGCAGGCAGGATGCGGACATGCTTTAAAAAAGCAGTTACACGCTTATCATCTTCAAACGGGTATTCGAAGCCCAGCTTTTCTGCGACCTCGACGGCCGTTTCTCTGAAAAGGGAGCACATTGTAAAAAGGGCTTCCCATATGTGATGAAAATCGGCGTCTGAATAGGTGGATTCGAACTGCTCCCATACCTCGTCAGGAAGAAAATCGGGCAGATACTTGCCGGCTTTGCCTGCGCTCTTTGTAAAATCGTCTGTGATGCCAACCTTCCATTCGAGCATGGTAATTAGCACATTGCGGTTGATCTGCTCATGCATAAACATCGCATAAGTAAGCTCCCTGCGCCAAAGCCCTTTGCTGATATTCATCGTGATCCACCAAAATTCATTGCAGAGATCTGCAAATTCCTGGGCATCCGGTTTCTTGATCAGATAATCCCGGTCACTGGCTGGCGGCAGGTACCCAATCAGTCCATCCTTATCAAGAAGCAGCACACTCAGACTGTCGGGCTCCAGCAGCTCATCCATCTCGTCAGCCGGAATCAAAGTCAGATCAATCCTGTTCCCGTCCATAAACTGCATCAAATAGGGGAAGCGTCCGTGCCCATCGGCAGGCGGCAGCACCTTCTCCTCCGGCATCTGCATCATAACCCGCTCGCCAAATACATCCACCCAGCTATGATCACAGGTAAAGGACTCCATTTCCCTAACTATGTACACAATATCGTAATCCTGGAAAATATCCTTCCTCACATTCGGATTCGCGCGCGAGCCATTCAGAATAACCGCGCGCACCCGCTCATCTTCCCGGGCTGTTGATAAAATCAGATTCATCATCTCGGTTTCGGTTCTTGATTTCATGTGGCCTCCTGGATTGTTTGGTTATACTATTAAGATACTTTCTTTATGGGGGAATTCCTCCTGTTTTCATCATAAACCCGAAAAAGGGCAACTGAGTGGGAGGGAAGGGCTTCAGTATTTCTGCTGAATCCCTCATTTGGCCGATAATGAATCGGAATAACTCCCATATTTCATGTTGCATCTCTTATTTGGTCGTTAATGATTAGAATTAACTCCCATATTTCATGTGGCATCTCTTGTTTGGTCGTTAATGATTAGAATTAACTCCCATATTTCATGTGGCATCTCTTGTTTGGTCGTTAATGATTAGAATTAACTCCCATATTTCATGTGGCACCTCTTGTTTGGTCGATAATGATTAGAATTAACTTCCATATTTCATGGTGTATCTCTTGTTTGGTCGTTAATAGCATGGACTAACGATCATTCCTCATGGATGGATTTCCCTTTTTGTCGTTATACCTTGAGATTAAATAATTTGAAGCCTTCGTGAAGCCGAAAAGGCACCAAAAGCAGAAGAATGGTCGCCATGGATCGCCGATGAAGCCGAAAAAGCACCAAAGCCAAAAAAATGGTCGCCATGAATCGCCGATGAAGCCGAAAAAGGCACGAGAGGCAGAAAAATGGTCTCCATGAAGCTCTCATGAAGCCGAAAAAGGAGCCAGAGGCAGAAGAATGGTCTCCATGAA
>NZ_JALJRC010000021.1:0-89219 GCF_024519925.1 Cytobacillus sp. Bac17
TAAGACCAAATAAAAAATGGTCAACCAGAAATATCTGGTGACCTTATAATACGAAAGTGGCAGTTTAGTAGAACAATCGCCATTAGCTTTTTTCAACAATCGGGCCAGATTGTGGAATACGGAAAGAATATTTTTATTTAAAAGAAGCAAACATCCATTTCTAATAGAATGTAAGTATTTTAAATAGAGGAGGTTGATCTTGTTGGAGAGAAGAGCTTTACTGGTATCTTCATTACCAGAATATGAAAAAGAGATTGGCCGATTGCTATGGTGTTTAGAGGATGTTCGACGTACTCTTATAACTGAATTAACTGGAATCAGCCAAAGCTTAATTGACAAAAAATTAGGCGAAAGACAATCAATTGGGACCCTTTTGTATCACATTGCATTGATCGAGGCAGATTGGTTATATGTAGAAGTACTTGGAACCGATTGGGATCCTGAAATTAGCGCATTATTTCCTTTAGAACATCGAACTAACGGCAATTTAACTCACTTTGAGGGAGAAAGTATAGAGGAACATTTATATCGCATTAATAAGGTACGTGAAGAATTTCTTTCCCACTTTCGTTCAATGGACCTAACCGATTGGCGTAATCCGAGAGTACTTGAACATTATGACGTCACACCTGAGTGGGTTGTTTACCATTTGATTGAACATGAATCGCATCATAGAGGTCAAATTTTTCAAATGCTTCGGGAATTACGAAATGATAAGTGTTAAAGAGAGGGAACTTATAATTCCTCTTGAATTAACGGACTGGCTTTAAATAATTATAAAATTAATAAATGATGTGCTTTATTCCACATTAAATCGGTAATTCAAGTTGTGTAGTTATTTCATTAAAGGGCGCTTTCTTGAGTAAGAAGGCGTTTTTTTATATGCTCCTAAACAAAATATTGTGAATATTTTCACTTAAACTATAGGGTGCTTTAGTTTAACAAGGGTATAAAATGAAATTTTTAAGATGAATAAAACAGTCGCTTAAATCAAACAAGCGCTGTATTAAGTTCGACTAATCATTAGAGATGCAATACAACGGTAAAACGATAGATCGACTGGAATAGAATAATAAGATTGAATGAAATTTAATACAAATTCCTATAATAAAAATGAGAATCTTGGTTATTTTAAGGTCCTCAATCTAGTGCCTGGTGACTTAAAGGGCAGCTGGAACTCTTATAGAAGTAATCCTACTTACATTGTGGCGATGCAGGGATTGCTTCTTTTTTATTAAGGCAAGTAGCTCCTTTAGGCATTTATTCTAATACCAAGAAATTTTTTAATTATTGGTGATTTTTAAGTTTTTGATGTCCTCCCACATCTTCTTCGCCACTTCTCTAGCCCTCTCAGGATTATTCCAGTGAATATGTTCAAAATCTTTAAGAGCAGGGATGAGGATTTGTCTATTAGGTTCTATGCAATTCATTATTAACATTGCTCATAAGTTTCTCCCACCTTCATTTAATTGTTTATTTCTAGTGTCTAATTGATAGGACATTCCTCGTAGCAACAAACCATTCCTTTAAATTACGGTTATTTAGAAAAGCAGGATGTTCAGCAATCATTTTTATAAACCAACTTAATTTCCCATCCCAATTTTCATTAATGGATGGTGTATATAACTTCCAGTCTAGTTCCTCTAAAGTAAAATTAGACTTTGCACTATTTCTTTTCATTGATGTGGTAACTAAATTCTCTATATTGTTGGTTCCGCCTCTTGTCACCGGCACAATATGATCAATTGTCGGGAATAAATCCCAATAGGCAGGGTGACATTCACTGAACCTCCAGTTAGGGTGAAAGGGAAACTCACTTGGATAGATTTCCGACAATAACCTTAATACAGGCGGAAATATCATCCTTTCACCACTATAGCGATCAATAAAATGATCACGGAGAAAAATAGTTAGCATATCTGCTTTTGTATATGTTCTTTTTACATATTCAATTTTCTCAAAAGGATAGTGGTAATTAATTATTTCTGCACCTGCAGATTTATCCCCTGAGTCAATTGATTCACAAACACGCGAGAGTATACTTGCTCTGTCCAAAGTTGTCACGCTCCTTCTATTATAATTTTATCATCTGTAGACCTGATACCCATTAATAACTTATCCACACTAATAGAAATGAAATAAACATCTTTCTTTTTGGAACGAGGTAAAGTAATTAAGCCAGGCTTTACTAGCGCCTCAATTAAATTCTCATACTCTTTTTCTATAAAAAAATTTTTGTTATAAGTATAAAAACTTAAATACTAGTAAACAATGATATTAACAATAACTTAAGACTTAGAGGAAATTAAAAGGGGAGAAATTAATAGCAAATAAACTTCAGAAAAAATATTGAAGAAGCAATCATGAAGCTTATCCTGGTTCAACAAGAATTGATCTGATAGGTATTTTTTAAACTTGAAGCTGGTAATCAAAGGTGAAGAAACAGACATTAAGTACCATCATTGTATTTGTGAAAAAATTATAACCATGTACACAATTATAAGGAGGATAAAAAAATGAATTCAGAAACATGTAGGAAACAATTTGCACTGGATAACCTAGCTTGGTTAGATCTAAAGACTGTGAAAAATTATAATCTGGCCGTGAAACAATTATTCGAACACACAGGAAAGCCTATAGAGGAGATCAGCAAACAAGATATCTCGTCCTGGATTGCTAGCTTGGAGGAAAAAGAGTGTAAACCTTTGACCATTCGTGGAAAGCTGCAAGGAGTAAAAATGTTCTTTAAGTACTGTCTAAAAGAGGGCTTCGTCTCAGCTGATCCTGCTTCAGCAATTCGGCTTCAGCCTGTGAAGGAAACCCCACCTTCATATTTAACTAAGGAAGAAATCTCACAACTTAGGCAATTAGTAGATGCACGGTTACCTGTAGAGCGAGCCATTGTAGAAGTCTTATTTGCTACCGGCATGAGGATCAGCGAACTGCTCTCCATAAAAAAGGAAGATATCAATTGGTCTGAGCGAACTATTAGCATTCCTCAAGGGAAGCGAAGGGAAGGACGAGTTGTTCTTTTCACACAGACTTGTGAGTCTCATCTAAAAGCATATTTAGAAAGCCGAACAGACGATAGTCCTTATGTGATAGTGAATTCCGGACATAAAATCGGGCCAATGAACATTCGCTTTATTGGGGCTTTGTTTAAAGCGTATTCAAAGAAATTGGGATTTCGTGTAACGCCTAATATCCTGCGCTATACTTTTGCTGCATCACTTGCTCAAAAAGGTGTGCCCATTGAAAGCATCCAGTATCTTCTTGGTCATAAGAATCTGCAGACGAATATACTTATTTCTGATTAGAGAGCCTAGCCCAGGAAAAATACATTTTGAAACACACGAGAGGAGAAATAATAGATTGAAAACCTCAACTAATTATTGGGAAAGCGACCATAATGCTATTTCCTCGAAAACTAAAACGATCATTAATAAATATTTACTATCTTTAAAGCTTAGGAATTTTGCAGAATCAACAGTGATTAAACACCGAAGGATCCTGGAGCGATTCTTCACGGAATGTACTGTTCCATTGGAAGATATAACATCACGTGATGTTTGGATATGGCTTATTGGGTTTTCTTCAGACAAGAAACCAAGAACTATTCGCTAGTTTCTCTCTGTCCTTACTTCATTCTGTAAGTTCTGTCAGGATGAAGGATACTTATATAGGATGGTTATCAAAAAACACTGGTGGCCAAAAATCCATGAGCCAAAGCGAAATTACCTTAATAAACAGGAATACTCCCGTGTTATACAGGCAGCAGAAACACACTCTCTCCAAGACCGTTTCCTCATTCACTTCCTTTTTTCTTCAGGGTGCCGGGGTCTAGAGATTTCAAATTTAAATATTAAAAATGTCAATCTTGAAAACAGAATTGTGGAGTTGAAGGGGAAAGTAAGCAAGAAACGGTATGTTCGTTTTTCGGAAGAGTGTGCCTCTGTATTAGGAGAATATCTGAAAACAAGGTCGGGTGATTCATCAGAACCGCTTTTTATAAACAAATATGGCAAACGGCTTCAATTGAATGGAATTTATAATGTGACAAAAAAACTTGGACATATGGCTGGGCTTTTGCAGGTGCTTACTCCGAGTTGCTGCCGACGTACTTATCTTCGATATGCAGTAGAAGAGGGATTATCCGACCTAAATATACCATTAACGTATGAATTTCAGACCCTTTATGTCGGGCCTCGCTATGTATCAGATTCCTATCTGAGAAGCAGTGGGATCTTATCAGAATTTAAAACCGCATTTAAATGTATTACTAAATCCTTGTCAGAATAGAAAGGAGGATTTAGCAGGTTGGAAAATTCAGCAAAATATTGGCAGAGCAGTCATGCTGGCATCCCCATCAAATCTAGAACAATCATAAATGAGTATTTATTAAGCTTAAAGCTAGCGAAAAAAGCAGAATCAACCGTCATTAAATATCGAAGGATACTGGAGAATTTTTTTAGTTCATGTACTGTTCCTTTGGAATCGATTACATCAGATGATGTTCAGAAGTGGCTTAATGAATTTACACCAGGTAAAAAGCCAAAAACGGTCGATCTGTTTCTTTCTGCTCTTTCTTCTTTTTTTCAATTCTGCCTGAATGAAGAGCATCTGGAATACATGGTTATTAAAAAGAGATGGCGGCCAAAGATTCCAAAGGCTTTACCAAGGTATCTTACGGAACAGGAGTATGCTCGTGTAAAAATAGCTGCGGAGGACCTAAACCTCCGTGACCGTTCGCTTATTCTCTTTCTTTTTACTTCAGGCTGCCGGAGTTCAGAAGCTTCTAAGTTAAACATACAGGATATTAATATGGATCAACGAACAGCAATAGTAAGAGGAAAAGGGGGAAAAATACGAAAAATCCACTTTTCGGAAGAGTGTGCTCTGATATTAATGGATTATTTAAGAACGCGTTCAGGTATTAAGGAAGAGCCGCTGTTTATGAACAAGTTTGGTCAGCGGTTAACTAAAAGCGGAATTTATAGGATAACTATTAAACTTGGTAAAATGGCAGGACTTGCACAGTCGCTGCATCCTCACTGCTGCCGGCATACTTTTGCTACTTACATGCTGGCAAGAGGAGCTGAACTGCAGTTTATTGCAGATGAATTGGGACATACCGATTTGAATACGACACGTGTTTATGCGCGTATTCCGACAGAAGAAATGATTTTAGCCTATCAGAACAAAATGGAGTAATTGCCCATGAATGAGGAAATAAAGCAGTCTTTTTTTAATGATAATTGTAATAGGTTTAGTGCCGAGACCATAAGAAGCTACAAAATTGCTCTTAAACAGTTCTTCCTATTCTCTGGAAAGAATTATACGGAGGTAAAAGCAGCGGATGTCCGTTCATGGCTCGCTTCCTTGGAAGAGAAAGGGCTAAAACCTCGATCCGTTCGCATGAAACTAAGTGCTGTAAAATCATTTTACCACTATTGCATGGAAGAAAAGAAAATCAGGAAAAATCCAATGAGGGCAATTGATAACCCGAAAAAAGAAGACTCTATTCCTTATTACTTAAACAGGAGACAATTGGCCATGCTTCAGGAATTGACAAGGCATGATCCTAGAGACCGGGCAATAGTTGAAACCTTATATGCAACTGGGGTGAGAGTCAGCGAGCTTTTAGAGATTAAGCATGAAGATATCAAATGGGAGAACCGGCAGATTTGGATTCGAAAGGGAAAGGGAAATAAAGAGCGCTTTGTCCTCTTCACACATGAATGTGCTGAGCGGCTTAAAGCGTATCTTGGCTGTCAAAAGAAAGAAAGCCCATACTTATTTCCAAACAATAGAGGCGGACACTTAAGCCGGGTTTTTGTTGAAAAAAGGTTTCAGGAATTTTCAGCGTTATTAGGGTTTAAAGTAGTGCCTCATACAATGCGCCATACCTTTGCAGCCCATTTGGCAGAAAAGAAAATGAAGCCTGCTTATATTCAGGATCTGCTGGGACATGACAATATTAACTCAACACGCATTTATACTAAGTTAATGGATCACGCCCGCAAAAAGCAGTACGACAGTTATCAAATATAGTGATGAAAGAGGAAAGAAAAATGGATAATTACTGGGAGTTAAAGAAGCAGCTGCCAAATGCCGAAAACCAGGAGGCTGTTCGAGAATTTTTGCTGAATTTAAAAATAGCCAACCGCAGCCGATTGACAGTTATGCGTTACCGCTGGTTTTTAGAGCGGTTTTTTGGAGATATGCATGAGTCGTATACTAAAATTACTTCTGACTGTATTCTAGAATGGTTTAACAAAAAGGAAGGGAATCTAAAAGAAGCAACACTCAGGTTTCGTTTTAGTATACTGGCATCTTTTTATAATTTTTGTATAAAGGAATACAATCTAGAGCGTTCTCCTATTAAAAGACGCTGGTTTCCCCGTCTTCCTCAACCCGTTCCGAAGTACCTGGGAAAAGAGGAAATTGCTAAAACACGCCAGCAGATTGAAAAGAATACACTGCGAAATCAAGTGCTTGTTGAATTCATGCTTGCCTCTGGATGCAGGGTTGCTGAAGTTCATCAGCTTGACCGCAGGGAAGTGGATCTTGAAAATCGTACTGCCCGCATCATGGGGAAAGGAAAAAAAGTAAGACAGGTACATTTTACCGACAGATGTGCTCTTCTTCTTGAGAAGTATCTTATTACCCGTAAGGACGATTCTTCCGCTCTCTTTGTCACGAGTACGGGAAGGAGACTTAGTATCCGTATGATGCAGCAGGTGATGAACAATATAGGGAAGGAAATGGGAATGGTTGGAACATTGCATCCTCACCGATTGCGCCATACTTTTGCAACGGAATTTATGGCAAAAGGCGCAGAGTTATCTTTCATAGGAGCTGAACTGGGACACAGTGATTTAAAAACCACTCAAATTTATGCAAGGCTCCCAAAGAAAGAGATTATTTCATTATACCGAAAGTATATGGGATAGGGAGGAGAAATGGGATGAACTCGGATGTCTGTATTCAAAAATTTATCGCAGACTTTTCATTTCGCTTAACAGGGGGGACACTTCGCGTCTACCAAATAGCGGTGGAGCAAATGCTTGCCTTCTGCGGGAAACCTTTTGATGCCATCACCAAAAAAGATATTCGCAGCTGGCTGAATTCATTAGATAAGAGTGGTTATAAATCGTCCACATTGAGAAATAAACTATTTGGCCTGAACCTGTTTTATAAGTACTGTTTGGAAGAAGAGATAATGACTTATAATCCTGTTGCATCCATTACTTTCCCAGATTTAGAAGAAGGGATTCCTCACTACCTTGAACTGAGTCAGTTAACCCAGCTAAGAGAACTTGTGAAAGGCAGCTTACAAGAAAGAGCCATCATTGAAACGTTGTATGCAACAGGAGTTCGGATACAGGAATTAGTGGATATAAAAATGGAGGATATTGATTGGTCTGAACGAATAATCCATATCCCTAATGGGAAACGTAAAAAAGGCCGTATCGTAGCATTTACTAGACCTTGTAAAGAACATATGAAAGCTTATTTGCCGGAACGGAATGATGAACTTCCATTTTTTTTCAAAATTACTCCAAGACAGATAAAGCTTCCAAACGTACGATTAACATGAGATTTGAACACTATGCTAAACACTTTAAATTTCCTATCACGCCACATACATTAAGACACACCTTCGCTGCTCATTTAGCGATGAGGGGAATGCCTTTAGAAGGCATTCAAGGGCTTTTAGGTCATGATGATCCGAACCAAACGGAGCTTTATGCCAGGTTATATAGCCATGCCCGCAAACATATGTACGATGAATGGAGTTGAATGGGCAATTTGGAGAAGCGGATTTATGCGTAAAATACCTATTTTACGAATTATTATATTAGACTATCGAATGAACGTTTGGTAATATTAAAATATGGTAAAATTACCAAATTAATGGATGGAGATTAAAATGGACAAATACCAATTAGCTCAGTATAACCATCAGAATATTCAAGAACTAATTAGATTTATTGACCAGAAAGCTGGAGCAATACTTGTTATTTATGGATTCATAATAACCGCATACATAGAATTTGCTAAAGATTTGAAATTTATAAATCCATTTGAGTTAAATGGATTTAAAGTTTTTATTTCTTTGCTAACCTTTTTGTCCTCTGCTAGTTTAATATCTCTTTTAATATATCAAATTTATATTATTCTCTTTGAGATTATCAGAGCAAAAAAGGCAGAAAACTATACGCAGGAAGAATCATCAGTGCTTTATTTTGATCATATATCAAAAATAAGCAAGGAATCGTTTATAACATTGTACAAAGACCTACCTATTAATAAATCTGATGAAGAATTATTGGCTCAAGTTTACGAGTGTTCATGCATTATGAGTTCTAAATCGGAGAAATTGAATTCAGCCATTATTTATTTATTTATCTCCATATTATGTCTTCTGTTTTTTATTTTTTTAACAACACTTTTATAGGAGCGTGCTATTAGTGGGTTTGAAAGATGATATTATCAAAAAAGTAGAGGAAATTATAGATACTAAATTTGAAATTGAAGAAGTTGATTATATTCCAGATATAGAAAACAGCAAATTAACTTTCGGGAATAAGGGTTTAAAATTTACAGCCACCGTACTTCATATAGATATGCGGGGTTCGACAAAAATACTTAATGATCATAACAGAAGTACAGTTGCAAAGATTCATATGGCTTATTTTCACACAATAGTAAAAATTGCAAGTAGTCTTGGTGGTGCGGTAAGGAGTTTTAATGGGGATAGTATGTTAGTTTTCTTCCCAGGTAAAACAAATATTACTAACGCTGTCCAAGCTGCTATGGAAATGAAGTATATGATAAGTGATAGCAGCGGGATTAATTCAACTTTAGCAAAATACTCCGCTATTGATTTTGGTATAGGTATAGACTATGGAGAAGTCCTATGCACGAAAATTGGTGTTTCTGGAAATCCGAATAATAAAGGTTTGTTCTGGGCAGGAAATGCTGTAAATAAATCAGTAAAAATAAGTGATTTAGCAAAAAATCCTAACCATGTTTATCTATCAAAAATTGTTTATGACAATATTTCAGATCATTTAAAATTTGTTGAAGAAGAATTCTTTCCTGGTTATACACGTACTAAGGAAATATGGACTCAATCCACATTTACTTATAATGGAACATACGACTATCAAAATTGCTACTATACTACTTATCATGTAGAAGTTTAAATAGACTGCTAGTCATTATTCGTAAAAATTGTATTATACAAACATTGCTCATTTTTTAAGTAGGATTATTAAACCTGACAATTGAGTCAGGTTTTCTTTTTGAGTAAAAAAGACACCAATGGTTGGATTACTTATTTTCATGATTGTGATAAGGAGATGGGAGAGGAGTAGCTAAAAATAAATTATTTCCACTCCAACATATGTTCACATAATATTAATTCTGTGAACATATGTTATAATAGAGTATGAGGTGAATATATTGAGTGATAAAATCCAATTAAACATGCTGGAAAATGGCTTTGACTTTATCTTAAAATCCTTTGATGATTTAGAAAATGATGAATTAAAATATACAGCAATACATTTGTTTTCAGGCCTTCTGCTAATTCTCAAAGAGCGGCTTTATCATATTGACGAAAAACTTATATTTGAGAAACCTAATAAATTTAATAAACAGAGTTTAAAAAATGGGAACTTTCAATCCGTAAATTATACTTCGCTCCTGGAGCGGTTATCAGATCATAGTGCCTCTATTTCAGAAGAATTCAAGTCTGAATTAGAATGGTTAAGATCTGAAAGAAATAAAATGGAACATTTTCAAGTCAATGTCCGTGTGGACGCATTAAAATCGCATATAGTAAATATTCTTGTTCATTTTATTCCATATATTAAAACTGAGCTGGTACATAATGATCTCTTAGATGAATACGATGAAAAGCTGCAGCTTATTATTAGTTACCTTCATCAATACGAAGAGTATGTGCAGGTAAAATTGACTACCATTGAAAAAGATGAAGGAATTAAAAAGAAAATTTTTGATGGTTTGGAATGCCCTCTCTGCAGTCAGAAAACAGTTTTTATTGATGGCGGTGAAGCTTATTGCTACTTCTGTGAGACAAAATTCAATGATTTTACAGAAACATACATCAATGAAAATTTTAACCTATATGAAATCATAAAGGATGGTGGAACAGACCCTTGTAACGAATGCCCAGATTGCAGCTCTGAATCAATGATATATTTAGATCAAAGCATCTCTTATATTTGTTTATCCTGCGGTGTTTTATACAGCCATGAACAATTAGAACCTTGTGCAAGATGTGAAGTCAATCTGGCTTACTCTAATGACCCTCACGAAGCGGCATTTTGTGACTATTGCTTAGACTTTTTCAAATCTAATTAACCATAAAATAATTATGTAAACATGTTCACAGGAAAGCATTTCTGTGAACATTTGTCGATTTTTGTCGAATTGATTGGAGGTTTCATATGTCTGCAAATAAAGATAAGCAGCAACAAGATTTAGACAGGAAAATTGAAGGTCTTCCCTATTTTGCTATTAAATATTTTGAAACCTATAGAGGAACACTTCAGGAAAATACTGTAAATTCCTATATAAGTGATATTAAAGAGTTTCTTTTCTGGCTTAGCCGTGAGGGTTTTGCCCCTTCTGAAGATATTAGAGATATGGATGTTACGGTTTTAAATGATTTACACCTTGAAGATGTCTCTGACTATAAGAATTACCTTCTATCTCAAAAAAACAAAGATGATCAACCTCTCGCTGTGACAACTGTAAATCGCAAGTTATCCGCTTTAAAGTCTTTATTTAATTACTTAATTAAGTCCTCAGATAGGAAAACAAGGAAACCATACATCGAAAGAAATGTTATGGCACAGCTGCCTTTATTAAAGGATGGAAATACTGAAGATACCCGTGTGGAAAGTATTCAGAATAACATTCTAATTGAAGAGGAAATTAGCTTATTTAGGAAGTTTGTTTATGACGGCTTTAGTGAATCAGATGAAGCGAAGGATAATAAAAGAATATTAAGCAGATGGCGTCAAAATCGGGAACGTGATACTGCTATCATTTCATTACTATTGGGTACTGGATTAAGAATTGCTGAATTAGAGGGTATTACACTTAAGGACCTGGATACTAAAGCCAGGAAGATTAAAGTCATTCGGAAAGGTGGAGAAAAAAGATCTGTCTCTTACTCCAAAGTTGCCCATAAAGATCTTATGAACTATTTGGAAATTAGATCTCAACGATACGGGGCCACAAAGGATGAAACTGCCCTTTTCCTCGTTTTGTATAGAGACCAGGCTAAATCGATGACAAAGAGGGCTATGCAAAAGATGATCGAGAAATACGCTGAGGCATTTGGAAAACCTCAGGTAACAGCTCACAAACTGCGCCATAGCTTTGCAACGAATCACATAAAAAAGGTTAATAGTATCCCGATCCTTCAAAAAATACTTAATCATAAAGATCCAGCTACAACTATGATATATAGCAAGGTATTTGAGAGTGAAATTCAGGAAAGTATCGACAAAGCGGACAGTTAAGCAATCTATTAACAAGGAAGAATTATTCTTCCTCTATTCCCCTTTTCTTCCAATATTTAAGAAAGTAAATTCATGAGTCACTTTTACATCAGGACGGACCCTAAAACTACAATATCAGCTAGAGAGTTAAAGAAATTACCAAATCAGTTAAGGGTGATTATCAGTTCAAACTTTATTAGACAACTATTAACTAAACACAGTGCGTGCAATAATTCATTATAAAAGCTGAAAAACCCTTGCTCGAAAATATTTAGATTAATTCGTCTTTTATTTGTGTTTAATGCTTTAAGGCAATATCTAGAGCAGATTTATTACTTTGTATAATTTTCATCTATCTTTCATCTAATCACAAAGTTTCTATAGCCAGGAGGATAAATCTTAAATAATGACAAATCCTATGGCTTTAGAACCCTGAAAATATTATTTCCCCTCTCCTCTAGATAAAACTTATTTCAGAAACCTCCGATTATATGACTTTTACACTATACAACCCTTTAAATAAAGGTATAATATACCTAAAAAGTAAAGTATTTCGGAGGTTTATATGTTACAAAGAATGTCTTTTACTATCTCTGGTATTTATTCTCTTTCTGTACTTACAAAGATAAAATTGATATATATAGACGAAGAAGTTAGGATCTTAGCAAGCGGACTTAATTTGGGGACACTTACTGAATCGGACAAAAATCAGTTTCTCCCGCTTTTTAATAATGTAAGAATGATTGAAGGAGTATGCCACCATATAGAGCATATTAAAACCTATAATAATAACACTAAAACAATTCATGTAATCTTTTCGGAAGCTAATCACGAGCATTTAAAGTATATAGCTGCCGGCATGGTACAACATCGTCAGCAACAAGAAGCGGAGTTAAAGAGCCAAGCTGAAGAAAAACGCATACTGGAAGAATCACGTCTCAGGAGAAAACAAGAAGAAAAAGAGCAGAGGATTAAGGAAATAAAAGAAAGAAATAAAAACCATTTACAAATGATGCTAAACAACAAAAGAAATCCCATTGGTAGCTCTAATAACCTATTGGAAATCTTTCTTCCTAAACAAGTACCTCAATCACACAGATTAACCCATTGTTTCGATTGTAAAAGAGAATTAGATTCCCACCATGACATAAAGTGTACCTCATGTCGTTGGCTGCTTTGTCCCTGCGGTGCTTGTGGCTGCACATATAAATTAATGTATTAAATACTTTTTACCATATGGAAATAGGAATGTACCAAAACATACTAAGGAGTCAACCAATGTACACAGATGAAAAATTAAAAATTAATACAGAAGTTGCTCTTAAACAAGCTATTAATTTTACCGTTTGGGAAACCATTAAGTTACTACCATTTTTATGTGGAATAGTATTTTTCATTTATACTTCATATTCTCCAATAATGTTCACATTAAATGAAAAGAAATTTTTATGGACAGGTTTATTTATTTTTATTATTTATAGAACCATAAGCAACTTTAACTTTTTAAAAAAATCCCTAGATCATTATACTTTCGTATCAGAACTAAAAAAAAACCCTTATCCTAGAAGTGAATTAATTACCGTTATAAACTCATACAAGACCATAGCTGACAAGCTAAAACTTTATATTGATATCTTAAAATCTTTCTCACCTGTTCCTATAATAGTATTTATTCTAGGGCTATTATTAAATAATAAGAACTTTTCCTCATTAACAGCAATACAAAGTTTTATAAAAAAATTGAGTCCCAGCAATTCCCTAGATTCCATATATACAATTTTCACCATCCTAGTTGTAGTTCTATATTTTTGGAGTCTTTTTGCTACATATTTTAAGTACAAAGCAGTTCAAGATAGATTATTAGTTGTCCAAAATGCATATGACGAAATAAAAGAGAAAAACGAAGAAACTAAATTATATCAAGAACTTAAAAGTAGAAAATAGCCAATTTACCTAAATTGATATGAAAAGATTAAGTTATAGTACTAATAAGCAGCCATATTATCAAAATAGCATAACCATATAAAATCGCTTCATTTACTCTCTATAATGAAAAAACCCCTCCCTTATATTGCAACCGAGGGGTTTCTCTATGTACAATAATTTAAGGAGGTGAAAAAAAATGGAAAAAGGACCAAGTCAACCACCAATTTCAAGGCCAAGCAGTGTTCCGCCTGATAAGATAAATCATTCTGCTGATAAGCCTTCTTATACCAGTAGCCCATCAAGACCCGTCACTCCTAAGAAGTGATTTCATCAAACTGAAGATGAGTGATCATCGGTGATTACACTAGTAGAGCAATCATCGGTGATTCCATTTGGGAATCTCTCATTAAATAGACTTTGAGCTTCAATAGCTTTTTCCTTTTTATAAATATTAATTATTATTCCGCTTTCTGTGTCAACATATGTAAATTCTATTTCAACGTCATAGTATTCCATTACTTTCCCCCAATGTTCCACTGCTTTTAAACCCATAGCTTTTTTTTCTTCATGCGCCCGCGGTACTTTAATCAATTGGCCAATGATAGATTCTCCATCTTTTTTATATTCTATTACTTGCGCATCATTGCCTAAAAACATGGAATCCCATACAGTTGAATGTAATCCTAAAGGAGCAACATTGTTATTTATTCTTATCTCATTCACCTGATCAATCATTTTTTTGTATCCATATTTAGATATAAGTTTCCCAAGGAAAAAACTAATTATTATTGTGCTTAAAAGGTAGAACAATATAAACCAAATACTACCGGAAAGAACGGTTAAATCTTCCAAACTATCTATGTATTTCCAATTCCTTTTTAATACAGAAACATTAAAACTTGGATGAATTTTCTTCCAATGTGATGCCAACGCTAACAAATTATATATTACTAAGACTACACACAGTATAGGAATCCAGAGTAATATACTTATCGCGGTAACTTCAGTATTATTGCGCTTAGCACTTGAATTAACACCAAATAAATTAATCCAAAAATATGTTAGTAACCCCGGGATGGTAAATAGTATTAGTGAAATTACTTGCTTCATTAAATTAACTCCCTTTAATATATACTTTTCCAATAGTTAAGTTAATCGACCGTTATCCCAATTGTATGTAGTATTTATATATTCACAATCACGAATATGTGCCCTCGTTTTTCCTAATTCACCTGATTCCTTTTTAATAACATGGCCATAGACTCCCTCACCCCTGGCAGCAACCTCGGTAACATAAAACAAGACCTCTTTATCTGCTAAATGTTTCCCTTTGTCCCCAGCTGTTCTGGAAGAGCATCTCCTTACATTCATTACAACTGACCCGGCAGTGGTACTATTTTTTATTCTACATACACTACACATTGCTATCCGCTCCCTAATGAATGGACTGATTAGTTATCCCAGTAATTATCATTGTCTAAATCGCGATCAGATCCTCCAGAATCATAATCCCACATGTTGTCATTATCCAGGTCTCTGTCGGAACCTCCGGATTGATAATCCCACATATTATCGTTATCTATGTCTCTATCGGATCCTCCGGATTGATAATCCCACATGTTATCGTTATCTATGTCTCTATCGGATCCTCCAGATTGATAATCCCAAATGTTGTCATTATCTAAGTCACGGTCTGTTCCCCCAGTTTGATAATCCCATGATCCATCATTATCGAGATCACGATCTAAACCGCCTCTTGAATTGTAATAGTATCTACCGGCAGAAGAATCATCCTGAGTAGATGAATCTTCTGTAGTGAAGTCGTCGTAGGATTCAGAGGATTCAATATCTTCATTTCCATAATCTCTCTCGTAATCAAATTCAAATTCTTCTTCTATTGTTTCTATATCCTCTTCAATCAATTCCTCAGTAATTAACCCATCCTCCTCCTGACTTTCATACTCTTCATAGTAGGAATCAGCCTTTACTCCTCCCTCTTCATAGGATGCCTCATCTAAATTGTCGCTTACATTTTTATTGCTCACTGGTTCACTTGAGCTGCAGCCAGATAAAAGAATAGCAGCAAACGATAAAAATACTAATTTATACACGATTTAACACCTTATTTCCATTTTTTACTTTCATTATAACTTTTAAAGTAGATAGTTAGTAAATACTTTTATTATTTGGTTTCATCTATTTGATCACCCGGTCCTCGTCTTTGAACATTAATTCGTTGTTCCAAACCGCTCATAACATTTTTTTGATAATTTCATCTTGATTTCACATGTTTAGTATATTATTTCTTAGAAAGTCTAATATAAATGAAAGGTAGCTGAATTTAACATGATCACACCAATATTTCGTATTTTTGAGGTAGAGAAAGCTGAAGCATTTTATATTGATTATTTAGGCTTTAAACTGGATTGGACGCATCAGTTTGAAGAAAACATGCCAAAATACATTCAGATATCCTTAAAGAATGCTGTACTACACTTATCCGAACATCACGGAGATTCCACTCCCGGGAGTGCCATTCGAATAAAAATCAGTAATATAAAAAAATATATCTCTACATTGTTAGAAAAAGAGTATGCAAGCGTTAAACCAGATTTGGAAAATACCCCTTGGGACACAATTGAATTTACTATCATTGATCCTTTCTCAAATAAAATTACTTTTTTTGAGGAGATCTAATTAGTCCTGCAGCGCCACATTCAATTGTTTTCTTCTCTTAGTCGATATTCGAGTATGTAAAGAGAAACGCCCCGCACCTATCCGTGATGAATATTGTACTAAGAAGAACCTGGAAACATATTTAAAGCCCCTCTCGAGCGAGAAGGGCTTTTTGTTACTCTGTTATTGAAATGCGAAGTCCACCATATGTATCATAATCATATGTGACCTGAACAGTTAATAATGTATTATGATCATTTGTTATCCAATAAGCACTAAGATTATAACCTCCAGTATCATTCAACCAATCGGTATCTAAACTAACCGGATCTCCATAATAAGGGATTATCTTTTCATACATTGTAACAAAATATGCTTCTAACAAGTTCAAATCATCAACCGATTCCATAATATCATGATAAACATTGACGGCGACCAGTGCATTATTTTCAAATACATGTATAACCATGCCAGTATAACCAAGAATATTCACGTTCTGGTATACCAATCTATCAGAAGTCTCTTCAGAGAGGATACCCGAAGACTGCTCTTTAACTTGTTGTTTACTCATTCCAAGAGTAACTTTGCCTAAGATTGGAGAATATATTTTTTTGCTTTGTGAAGGATGTTTACCGTTGATACAAGCTACTGCATCCAACTTTGTTTTGCTCGGAGTCTCATATTTCACCTTTTCATTACGATCAACGTAAAACCCTCCACCAACACTAAGCATACCAGGCTTAAAAGCATAGATCCTATATGATTCCCCAGCTTTTAAAGTACGCTCAAAGGTTCTTTTATCTCCCTCTAATTTAAACAAAGAAGTATTTTTTACGATTGTTAGTCTTCCTATTTGTCCTAATTTTAACTCTGCTCCATCCCACCAAATTTTACTTTGACCAGAATATTTACTGCATGGGCTAGAAGAAGCTTCTGTTTCACTTGTGCCTGTGAAGGTAAATAGACCTAAGGATAATATTACTACGAGCAACTTTTTCATTAAGTATCCCCCTACATTAAAATAGTAACTAAAGACTAGTATAATGGTAAATTCTACTAATAGATAGTTTTTTACATAATGTTTTCATATTTTTATCAATTTTCTAATTTCTTTTGAGCTAATGAATCAAAGCACTCCATACCTAGTACTGAATACTTCCCGGAAATGATCTTTCCCAAATGTAATCATCGCTTATGCTTGGATTTTTTTTCTTTTGGATTAAGCCCTTTTTCTCCTACCGTTTCTTTCACCTCCATTTAAATTTACTCTGACGCTCTATATGCAAAGAAGTGAAAACAGCTTAATAAAAAGAACTCATTGATACTATTAATGAGCAAGATCTAACACGAATACTTGAATAGGACCTTATGTTTTATGATAGAATACTGAAATACCAAAAAAATAAAAAATGAGTGAGGATTTATGAACGTCGTCATTGAAATAACACTTAATATAGAGGGAAATAGAGGTTCAAGCCGGGGGAGTTTTTTTGTCAAAGATCGTGACTTTAAGGATGATCCAAACTTTGCGGTTGCGGTAGTCTCCTATGAATGGATCCAACAGCTAAAAAGGGAAACTGGCCAAAGAGAAACAATAATCGAAAAAGTTACCTGGAATGAAGTGAATGATATTACAGATATAGTGAAGGAAATCCAACCTCTTTTACCTGAGGATAATTTACCTTTTTAGCTCCCCAAAGGGGAATTATTATAATCACAAAATTGATACAAGGTTCTAAGTATATATTCAATAAAAAACCTTCTTACCAAATTGTCTAAGACTTGCAATTATAAACGACCAAATCTAAAATGATTTGGTCGTTTTATTTGTAACCCACTAAATTAAATAGGAATTTTATAAATATTCAGTAATTTAATTATATGCTTTCTTATTTCCTTTCAGATATTCAACAATCTCTTCTGGTGTTTTATTGTTTAAACCTAAATCAGTTAATTGTAAGGCATTCGCTCGTAAATCCTCTTTTCTAATTAAGGATGCCAAATCAATGAGTAAATTGGATGCAGGAGTTTCTACACCTAATTTTTCACCCAGCTTGACAAATGGATGTAATCCATAAGGAATATCTTCATAAATATACCGATAATTCATCGTGGTCGGTGCTTTACCAGTCTTATAAGCTGGATTGTTTTGAATTGCATCGTATATATTATCTTCATCAATATCATAGAATCTGTTAAGAAGCTCTGGACAAGTAGATAGATTTATATTTAATTTTTTGCCGATTTCTAATCGTTCATTTTCAATTGCTTCAATTACATTTACAACAGACGGGGTTGCACCATCTGGATAAAAGAAGAAATCTCCCTCTGATTCTATTCTGCCAGTATTTAATAACAATATAGGTACATGAAATTGAGGATTCACGTTGTTTAAGGTAGTAGTTAGTACACTGTCAGCTGCAACTAATTGCGGATAAACTTCTTTTAGTCTTTCCTTTACGATTGGAGCGTCAGTTGCTGGGAGAGTGGCAAATTCTAAATTCTCCTTTATCTTTCTGATACGAACATGCCCTGGTTCAATATAGCGGCAAGTATAGATAAGGGATTCCGTCTCAGCAACATAAACTTTTTTATTCATTCCGACTTCGTTAAATATATTTCTAAACTCCAGAGCTCCCCAATAGCCTGGGAATATCATGATAATCTGATTGTCTTTAAGATACGGTGCAATAGAACGAGCAACACTCTTATGTGCAGTTCCAGTAGTTGTCACCATTATTATCTCAGAGTCACTCATAGCAAATTCCAAATCTGTTGTTGCAGTTACGGAAGCAAACCCTTCAAATACGCCCTCTGCCTTAATACCACCATTTTCTTTAATTTTAGCAATTAAATCTGTTTGAATATCATATAATACAACTTCATGATTTAGATGGGTAAGATGCGCAGCCATACTTTGACCGCCATTTCCTGCTCCAATAATAGTAAATTTCATTTTTTTATCCCTCTATTTCGTTTATTTTTTTTGATACTTTTTGATCCTCTTTTTTTGAACTAAAATTCAATTGAACTATTATACCAGCTAAAATTAATCCTACACCTACTGTATCCGTTATTAACCCTGGAACAATAAGAGTTAAGGAGGCTGCAATGAGCAAAATTCTAACGAAAATATTTGCAGACTTACCTATAAACCAACCCTCTACACCGGAGGCTAACACAAATGCCCCAATTAATGCAGTTAAAGTAGAAACAAGAATTTGAATCGGTGTACCTTGTAATAAAATAGCTGGCCCATAGACGAAGACAAATGGAATAATAAATGCTACAATCCCAATTTTCATAGCTGTAAATGCAACTTGCATTGGTTTCGCATCCGCTATACCTGCAGCCGCATATGCTGCCAGTGCTACAGGAGGTGTAAAGGCTGACAAACAAGCAAAATAGAATACAAACATATGTGCACTTAAAGGAGATACGCCCATCTGAATTAAAGCTGGGGCAACAACTGCAGCTGTAATTAAATATGCGGCTGTAGTAGGAAGTCCCATTCCCAATATAATCGTTGCACACATGGTCATAACCAAGGCTAATGCTAAATTATCTCCAGCTATTGATAAAATCAGTGAGGCAAATTTTAGCCCCGCACCTGTTAAATTTAATACTCCGATGACGAGCCCTGCAGTTGCACAAGCCGCAATCATTCCTAGAGCAGACCGGGCACCATCAACTAAACAGTTAATGAGTTTTGAAAAAGTCATCCTTGTATGTTTTTTTACAAAAGATACAATAATTGTCGATGCAATTGCCCAAATTGCAGCTTTGATCGGACTTGTCTTTAAAACAGTCATTGTAAAAATTAGAACCAACAATGGAATAAATAAATGACCTTCTTTTATCAGAACATTTTTTATGTTAGGAAGTTCATTTTTAGGTAAACCCTTTAAGCCTAATTTTGCCGCCTGTAAATCAATCATAATCATGACTGTGAAAAAGTATAATAATGCGGGTACTATAGAAGCATAAACGATATTAAGATAGGAAGTTCCTAACAATTGAGCCATAATAAAAGCAGCCGATCCTAATATAGGAGGCATAATTTGGCCGCCAGTTGACGCTACAGATTCAACCGCACCTGCGTAACGTGATGGATAGCCTATTTTCTTCATCAATGGGATAGTAAAAACCCCTGTTGAAACTACATTGGCCACTGAGTTTCCAGATACCGAACCAAATAAAGCACTCGAAACAACAGCTGCTTTGGCTGGTCCTCCCCTTTTTCCACCAGTTGCACCAATTGCAAAGTCTATGAAAAACCTACTTCCCCCCGTCACTCCTAAAAAAGATCCAAATAGTATAAATAAGAATACAAAAGTTGCGGATGCACCGATTGGCACACTAAAGATTGCATCCATACTATTTAAATAACTTAATATACGATCCCAGCTATACCCCCTGTGTCCAAGATCACCAGGAATATACTTTCCATAATGTGCATACAGGATAAAAATTAAAGCTAGGATCGGGAGTATTAATCCCGTTGTTCTTCTGGTAATTTCCAAAACAGCACCGATTAAAATTATGCTAACTAACAAATCCAAGGCCGTAGGGGCGACACCTATTCTATAAATTAATTCATCCATTTCAATGATGAGGTAAGAACCTGCAAATAAAACTAGCAATATTAAAATATAATCAATAATGGTTGCTAATAAACTTTTATAGGCAGACCTCTTCATTGGGTAAATCATTAAAATCAATATAGTGCCTAGTCCTAAGTGGACCGTGTATAAAACCCATGGTGTAATTGGATAAAATCCTAATACAAAAAGGTGAAATAACGACATAAATACTGCTATAAGGGTGAAAAGCTTTAACTCTATCCCACTAAGGGCTTTCCTTAACCCAGAATTCTCTTGAATCTCCAAATCAGTTATTTTTTCTTCAGACACAGCGAACCTCCCGATACCAGATTCCTTTAGATTGAAATTTCATCCGCATATTTTGTAGAAACATATTATTTGTTAGAAAATTAAGGATTATATATAATTATCATGGGGACTTCTAGGCAATTTTTTTATTTACCCAGAAGTCTCCTTATGGAAAATTGATGGACTCCCTTAACTTCTCTCTAAAGTAAGGAATTTCTATTGTGCTTCAGGAGGCATAAGGTGATCAGGAATTTCAATCCCAACTTCCTTGTAGTATTTAACTGCACCTGGATGGTACGGGATAGTACTATACTTAACATTTTCAACCAGCGTTTCTTTTGCACTTGGGTCCACTGCTAATAAGTCTTCATGTTTTTCAAATGTTGTTTTTACCAGGTTATACACTAAATCCTCTGGCAATTCAGATGATGCAATTGCAATGTTCCAAAAGCCTGGCAGTAAAATATCTTCTTCTTGGTGCTTATAAGTGCCATTCGGAATAGTTGCCTCAGACCAATAAGGATACTTTTCTAGTGCCTTTTTCATTTCATCTTCAGTTAAACCAATGTGCTGAACTTCGTGCGTAGTTTCAAGATCAAGCATGAAAGGCCCCGGTACTCCTGTGACCGCAAAACCAGCATCGATAGTTCCATCACGTAAACCATCAACTGCAGTATTAGTTGGTATTGCATTAACCCTAGCCGGCTCTGATCCTAATACCTCTAAAAGCCCATTTCCTGCTTCAGCACTAGTACTTCCTGGAGCACCGGTACTAACATTTTTACCATCAAAGTCGCTAATGCTAGTAATACCACTATCTTTTAAACTGTACATATGCATGACACTAGCATACATTGGAAAAATCGAACGAATCTTAGTATATTTTTTATCTGCCCAACCTTCTCCATTATAGGCTTCGCCTCCAAGCCAAGCGGTCACAAAGCCTAAATCCATCTCTCCATTTTCAATTAATTGAATATTTGCATTTGGACCACCTGTAACTTCTACAGCAATGTCAGTACCGGGGACATTCTTTCCGATAATATCGGCCCAGCCGCCTCCCCATACATAGTAAGTACCACCTTGACTAGAAGTACCTAAGAGCAATCTATGTTCTTCTGCTTTTTCCTTATCAGTACTTCCGCTATCATTAGTTTCCGAAGTGCTACTTTGAGAACAACCTACAAGAGCAAGAGTTAAAGCAGCAATTAGAATAAATAACTTTGACAAAGTCCTTTTCATATAATTTTCTCCCCCTATCAATATTTTTTTAACTCAATCCTTTCCTTAATAATCTCTAAACCTATTAAATCTTGACTCCCCCTTTAGCTAGGTAATAATTTTCAAACCTGAACTTGTGACAATTGTTGCTTTTTATATTGAAAAATATCTTGATGCTCATTTAACCATTCTTTATCTTGCTTAAATACTTCATTTAATTTTTGTAGCTGTTTTTTAACTTCCTCAGGCGCTGGGCCACCACTTGTATTCTTCGATTCGACATTATTTATCGGATCTAAAGCCTTTTGAATCCCGTCTTTAGATAAAATTATTTCTCTTCCTAATACTAATTTTGATATATCCTTAACGATCTCTGGGTTTATTTTAGAAACTGGTATTTTTTTATCTATCATTTCACTTACTAGGTACCCTACAACCTGATGTGCTTCTCTAAATGAAATATTTGCCTCGCGAACGATTGTATTAGCAAGCTCAGTAACTGTTGAAAAGTTCTCTAATGAGCGAATATACATTTTTTCTTCATTAAATTTTAATGTCTTGATTGTCGCAGTCATAAGGTGAAGACAAGAATCTACCTCATAAAAAGCATCCCAAAGATATTTAAAGCTTTCAGTGACATCACGACTATGTCCATAAGAAGTGTTCTTTAAACAACTAGTTGCTGATACTAAGGCAGCAATTATATGTCCTGATTTTGCCTTGATATGCTCTAATGTAATTGGATTTTTCTTCTGTGGCATGATGCTGCTGCTAGCAGCTACCGAATCCCCTACTTCAACAATTCCAAATTCATCAGTTGACCATATGTATAGGTCATGACTAAAACGACTTAAGTTGTTCATAAATATATTCATGGCTGAAAGTGCTTCTAAAACGTAATCTCTAGACGCTACACCATCAATTGAGTTAGCCATTGCGTTGTTAAATCCTAGTAGTTGAGAAGTTTCTCTGCGGTCAATATTAAAAGATGTTGATGCCATTGCTCCGGCACCTAATGGGGAGATGTTGGTCTGGTTGAAGGATTGTATAAATCGTTTAAAGTCTCTTTCTAATGCAGAAAGAATAGCCGACAGATAATGAGCAAGTGTTACTGGCTCAGCAGGTTGCATATGAGTATAACCTGTCAAAACGGTATAAAGCGTGTTTTCGGCTATCTTAATAATTTCTTCTCTAAGCTTAATTATCTGCTCACAAATGCTCAAAAGATTATCTCTGCTGTTCATTCTTGCCAAGGTGGCATATAAATCATTTCTACTTCGGCCGGTATGAAGTTGACCACCAACTTCGACACCTACTATCTTTATGAGAGCAGCTTCTATATTAAAATATAACTCCTCTAATTTAGGGTCTAATTCTAAACTAGAGGCACCCTTTTGATTTATCTCATCAAGCGCCTCCATGATTTTCTGCCCATCCTCACGTGTAACAATTCCTTTGGAAATTAACATTACTAAATGTCCTTTATTAATATCCATAATATTAGTAAAGGATCTCTTTTGCTCAGCCTCTAAAGCGGGCAAAAGAAGATAATTAATTACCTCTTCTGAAAGATCCACTTTTAATCTTTCTCTCAAAAAAATCACTCCTTTGAATTTAATATCTAAGAAACAATTTAATCTCAGAGTTGAATTTCTGAACTAAATTGGACTTTACATCTGTCTCCCCTAATAATACTAGTAAATAAAATAACTGGGTTTCCTTGAGGGGTCATTAATAACTTTGTTATCTTTAAAGCAGGTTGATTTTGTTCTACTTCTAACACTTTTGCCTCAAAAGAATCTATCAGCACAGGCTCAATAGAATTCTGATATTTTGTCATTATAATTCCATATTTTTCAGTTATTAGATCAATAAGCTTTCCTTCGAGATTATTATCAAGCAAATCTGGAATAAGCCCTACAGGGATATAAGATTTCTCAATTGCAGCAGGCTCATCATTAAAAAATCTTAAGCGAATGATTTCAAATACTTTTTCCTGATCTTTTAAATTAAGCACTTTTAATTTCCCCGCTGTACCCTCTATAACCTTTATACTAATTGGAGTATGCTTTGTTCCTAGTTCTTCAGGAAAAGTAAAGCTAATAAAATTCCCCTCAATTTTAGGCTTAGAAACAAAGGTACCCACTCCTTTCTTTCTTGTTAATATACCTTCATTAACTAACTCCAATATAGCCTGCCTCATTGTAGATCTACTAACAGAAAAGTTCTTTGCTAAATCGACCTCATTCGGAATTTTATCGCCACTTTTCCAATTACCATTTTCTATTTTTTCTCTTATTAGCTCCTTTATTTGGTAATACAATGGAATACCACTATGTTCGTTAATTAAATCCTTCATCTTAATTCCTCTTTATTCAAATTTTGTTTTTTGTTTCTCCGTTTATTACCTTTTTAACATATCAAAACCAATTGCACTATTGAAAATGTTGAATTAATCGAAATATAGGTTTTAATGCATCTGATTAAAGACCATTACCAAGTCTTTGTATGTACGTATGTTCATATGTCTGTACATATTGATATTATAAATTACGATTTTTCAAAAAACAATAAAAAATTTAAATTTTTTTATACTTTTGTTTTCCTTTTAATTTCTGATAACTCTAAATTCCTAACTCTATATAATTAACAAAACCCAAAAAGCCTTATAATAGTAAAAATTATAAGGCTTGAAAAATTTATTCTTCTGCCAACACCCTCTTTTACCTGAGGTTAAGTGAGGGCTTTTAAAATTCATAAAAAAGACACAAGGAGTTTCCCTTTTTACGACAAATAGTTACAAAAAGGAGTTGATATAATGAATGTAAATGATCTTAATAAGAGGTTAAAGAATGTGGATTCTGAAGAGCAGTTGAGCTTACTTTTCTTTAAAACAAACAGAAAAATGCATGGAGTGCTGCATGGAAAGGAAGTTGCAATCATTACAATCAAGGACGGATATGCACGATACTCATATGTAGATTCTGAAATTAAAGGTTATTGCACAATCAATAAATTGTATCAGTACTTAACTTTTTAGCCCCTCTCTTTGAGAAGGGCTTAAAAGAAATATTTTAAAAGTATTTATATCTTGCGTGAACAGCCTTTTATATAATTTCAGCTATAAAAGCTACTACTGTTACATTAATAAATCCATTTATCGATTCAGAATACCAGAATAACAAGAAAAATAAACTTAAAAGCCAAGCCAGATTTAATACCAAAACTGCATATTGAAGCAAAGCATATAATGCGGTGTCTGCTAGACCCCATTTGTACTGATCATATTCATACTTTGGCTTTATATAACAGGTCAAAATGCCGGAACCAAAATGTGGTCTCCAAGATAAAACACTTCTTATGATTGTTTTTACTTGCTGCTGAAATTTATTATATCGTACCTTTTTTTCTTACAGAATAGAGTATTTTGAATCAAACTTCTCTTTTGATACCCCGTTATCATCTAATATTGTATTTTTCATCTTTTTTCTCCCATATGACAATATTAATTACATATATTGTTATTATTGTATATGGTAGAAATCGATAAAACATATCCAATTTATGGTATATTTATTGTTGCCTGACCTAAGTACTTCCCTTCCTCGGTAACATCTTCAAAGTCAACCCTAAGTCAACAGTAGGTGGTAACCCCTAGGTACTACCTCCCCTGCATTTTTATTCCATTTTTATAAGAGGGGAATATGAATGACAGGGGACAAAATGGGACATGAAAAAAACATGAGTCACAACGAGGGTTATTATTAAAGGGGAAGAATGAACCAAAAAAAATCGTAGATGCCTATATAAAAGATTAAAAGGGTAGTTTCCTTCTTCTGTAGTGAAATCAAAAAAATCCTTTTCCTGCTGGATCGTCATGCTAAAGTAAATTAGCTTAAAGTGAATGCTTGAATAATAATATGGTAAGTGTGAAACACTTGAAGGGGATATTTTTCTTTTTTAGGAGAAGTGAAACTGGCAGTAGATGATCATGCCATTGATGCTTAAAGGGTTGGGTATGATCTTTAATATGAGGAATGGAAAAAGAATGGACAACCGACAAATATGAAAATTATTCTTATTTCCCTTCCTATAATGGGGCTACCGCTGACCGGGAAGCTATGAACATTTTAAAAAAAAGCACGCTATCTTCCAGAATATTATCAAGAACATAAATCCAACATTAAAGCAAATGATTGACGAAAGATTACAAGTAGAAACATTCTGGAATGAAACAAAGAAATAAGTTGTGTATAAAGGGGCAGCAAGTAATGGACGGTGACTTAAAAATAAAACTAGAATGCCTGAGCATTGCCTGGGCTGCTGGAAATACAATTGCATGGCCTATAATGTATGTTCTTTCAGGTTATTTACCATCTGGAATTTCCTTAGGATGCATAGCTTTTATTTGGTATACTGTCCTGAAATATAACCAGACAGCTAAAGAGCTGTGGGGAAAATGGACAAAAAAATAGGATCTTTTCGTACCACAGTACAACACAATAATAAACGCAAAATTTGTGATGGTTCGCGATAAAAATGTGAGACTATATAGTGAGATTTCTGGTGATGTCTGTGATGATTTAAGTAAAAAACGTGATATCAATTTCATTAAATACATAAAGCTTCCACACCAGCCTCCTTGCACAAAGTATGGATAGAGGGATTTTTTAGTTTACACCTAATCAATTTTTGGTAATACATGAAAGATGATAAGGAGGTTAATTAGATGTGCGGTCGTTTTTCCCTTGCTGAAGATATTTCAGCTTTGCAGCAATACTTTGACTTTGAAATCTCAGAGGAAATCTCTCCTCGCTTTAACATTGCCCCAAGCCAAAGAATTCTAACGGTAATTTCTGATGGGCAGAAAAGAAGAGCTGGTACAATGAAATGGGGCCTGGTTCCTTTTTGGGCAAAAGATGAAAAGATAGGCTACAAAATGATTAATGCTAGAGCTGAGGGAATCGATGAAAAGCCCAGTTTTAAGCACGCCTTCAAACGTAGAAGGTGCTTAATTTTAACCGACGGGTTTTATGAGTGGAAAAAACAAGAAGACGGTAATAAGCAACCATACCGCTTTATTATGAAAGATAAGAAGCCATTTGCCTTCGCTGGGTTATGGGAAACTTGGAAAAAAGGAGAACAACCATTACACAGCTGCACTATAATAACGACCACACCTAATGAGGTCACTGAGGATGTTCACGATCGCATGCCGGTAATTCTTCACCAGGACAGTTATGATTTATGGTTAAATCCAAAAAATGATGATACTGAGCATCTTAAATCATTACTTGTTCCCTATCCTGCAGAAGAAATGGATTTATACCCTGTTTCTACAATGGTTAACTCACCAAAAAATGATATATCTTATATTCTTTCTCAGTTGAATAGTAAGTAAAGGTAGGTGGGCTAGAAGAATAAAGCCTCAAACATATAGGATTGAGGCTTTTTGCTTTATAAATTTACTATCTCTTTATTTACAATATGATCAGGAATTTCGCCTTTCAGGGCTTGAATTAAGTTATTTACTGCAACGTTTGCCATCTTTATTCGAGTAGCAATACTAGCACTTCCTATATGTGGTAGTGCTACCACTTTTGGTAAGGTTAACAATTGGTGGTTCCTAGGAACAGGTTCTTGTTCGAAGACGTCAACACCTGCCGCCCAAATTTCATTGCTTACAAGTGCATGATAGAGATCCTCTTCATTTACTATGCCGCCTCGGGCAGTGTTTATCAAAATGGCAGTGTCCTTCATTAACTTAAAATGTTCTTTCCTTATCATATTTTTTGTTTCTTCTGTATAAGGAGTCATGATACAGATAAAATCTGACTCTTTTAACAGTTTATCTAAAGGACAATATTGTATGTCCAATTCCTCTTCGGCGTCTAATTTCCTTTTTCTATTATGATATAGGATATTCATATTGAATCCTTTAGCTCTCCTAACTAATGCCTCTCCAATTCTTCCCATGCCAATAATGCCAAGTGTTGAATTATAAATATCCTGTCCAGTAAGGAGCATTGGAGACCAAGTATTCCATTTTCCATCTCTTAGAAATTCAGAGGCTTCAGGAATTCTTCTAGCAGTGGCCATTAGAAGAGCAAAAGTTAAATCTGCGGTTGTTTCTGTTAATACACCTGGTGTATTGGTAACTATGATTCCTTTTTTTGTTGCTGCATCCACATCAATGTTATTGTAGCCAACAGCCATGTTACTTACAACTTTAAGATTATTAGCCTTTTCTAGTAAGTCCGCGTCAATCTTTTCTGTTAACAAACAAAATAACCCATCTATATCCGGTATTTTCTCTTCAAGCAATATACGTGGAACAGGTGTATCTTCGTGGTCCCAAATTGATATGTCGCATACACTCTGCAGTTCTTTTAGCAGATGGGCAGGAATCTTTCTTGTAATAAATACTTTGGGTTTCAAACTATTCACCCTTCTCTCTTTAAAATTTGATAGATGGTAATAGCCTTTTTGTATAAATATGTCCATCTAGGTGGTTTATTTCAAAAAGCTAGGTAACCACAGTGAAATTTGGGGCAAAAACGAAATCAACAAAATATCAACTAATAAAACAATGTAAAATGGAATAAGGGGTTTAAGAATTTGGTCGATACGAAGCTTCCCTATTTGGCAAGCAACAAATAAATTAACTCCAATTGGAGGAGTTAACATTCCAACTGCAAGGTTAACAATCATAATTATGCCAAAATGAACCGGATCAATGCCGAATGAGATAGCAACAGGGGTTAAAATTGGTGCCATTATAACAATAGCTGCCCCAGTCTCTAAAAACATACCTACAATTAATAAAAGTAGGTTCACAAGCAGTAAGAATATTATTGGACTATCAGAGACAGCTATAAACCATTGTGAAACCGTTGCGGGAACCTTTTCTGCCGTCAATACCCATCCTAAAAGCCCTGCGTTCGCGATAATAAACATAATAATTGCTGTTGAGAGTACTGAGTTACGCAATACCTCCATAATGCTATTTATTGTTAAACTGCGATATACGAAAGCACCTAGAATGTATGCATAAGCTACAGCTACTGCAGCAGCTTCTGTTGGTGTAAAAACCCCGCCATATATTCCCCCCAATATAATAACGGGCATGAGTAATGGTAAAATGGCATTTTTAAAAGCATTTAATCTGCCTTTTGTTGTCATCAATAAAGATTCTTCTAAAACTTCTGAATCTGTTAAATTTAATGGGGTTCTATTTCCATATCCCTTAACTTTGCTAATTACATAAATTGTTAACATTATTGATCCGCCAATTAATATCCCAGGAACTACCCCAGCCATAAACAAATCACCAATAGAGATTGATACTCCAGCTGTTAACGCAAATATGATCATTGGAATAGAAGGCGGAATTATAACACCTAGTTCTCCCGATACTGCTTGTATAGATGTAGAAAAATTTCTCGGAAAGCCTCGCTTAACCATAGCTGGTATTAAAATACTTCCAATCGCAGCTACTGTTGCAGCACTTGATCCCGAAATGGATGAGAAGAACATTGCTGTTACTACAGTAACCATTGCTAAACCACCTGTTAGTTTTCCAACAAGAGAATTTGCAAAATCAATCAACCTTTTAGAAATCCCACCAGCTTCCATAAGACTTCCAGCTAAAATAAAGAAAGGGATTGCCATCAATGGAAATGAATTCATAGAGGAAAAAATCTTTTGTACTGCTACTTGAATTAGAATACCTTCATTTGACATTGCCAGAATGGAGGAAAGCCCCATAGAAAATGCGACCGGCACACCTAATGCAAAGAGAATTATTAGACTAATGAATAATAGAAGTGCCATCTTTGTCCACCTCCGAATTTCCCTTGGATGTCAATATTTCAAACAAAACAGCAACACAATTAATCAATGCTAGTATACTTGCAACAGGTATGGAGGCATAAGTCCAAGAAACAGGTAGTTCAAGTGCACCTGTTGTCTGTCCTTGAATCGTATTTAATATTTTGAATCCATATTGCACCAATAGAAATAGAAATACACTATTAATTATGGTAATAAGAACCTGCATTATTTTATTAATAAGTTTTGGTACGATATGTAGTACAATTTCAACTGAAATTAATAATCCTTTTCGCAGAGCAACGGCTGTTCCAAGTAATACAATCCAAATCATGAGATACTTTATTACTTCTTCAGACCAAACTAATGGACTATTCAGGACATACCGTGCAAAAACTTGGTATATTGTAAGTAGACCAATTCCACCAAAAAGAATTGCTAAGAAATTAAGGATCCACTGATTTATAAGATCTACTATCTTAATAAACCCTCTCATAAAAGCTTCCTCCTAGTGCTATTTATTAAAGGAACATACCCTCTGCGAATTCTACATTGCCTATTAGAATATAGAATTCGTAGAAAGGAGAGGGGAGGGAGTTCCCCTCATCACAATCTAGTTTTTAAATTGGATTTAAGTTATTTTGCAACACGAATTTTTTCGAACGTTTCCTTAATTTCTGGAAATTCTTTATCAACAAATCCGTCAAGTTTAGCTTGAAAAGCAGCTAAATCTGGCTCAACTAGCGTCATACCTGCTTCCTGCAGCTTTTTTAGGTATTCACTATCACCTGAAATTATTTCCTCGGCAGCGTAAGTTTTTGCATTTCCATTGGCTGCCTTCTCTAATATTTCTTGATGTTCCAGGCTAAGTTTGTTAAAAGTTGTATCACTGATCACAAGCGTAATCGGTTCACGAACGTGTTCAGTTTTTACTAAAAAGTCAACAACTTCATTAAACTTAGAATTATAAATTAATGAAAGAGGATTTTCTTGACCATCAATGACACCTTGTTGCATAGATGTAAAAACTTCTCCAAATGACATAGGAGTAGGTGCAGCGCCTAATTGTTCGAATGACTTTACAAACACTGGACTTTCAGGTACTCGAATTTTCAATCCAGCTAAGTCTTCTGGTGTTTTTACTTCTTTGTTAACGGTTAACCAACGAGCACCACGCTCCCAATAAGACAATACTTTATAGCCAGATTCCTCTAAAATTTTTTCGGAAACTTCTTGACCAATTTCACCATTAAAGACTTTATCAAAATGCTTTTGGTCATCAAATAAAAATGGAACTGTAAAGATTTTGGCAGTATCAGATGACCCTGAAAGAACACCGGCTCCCCCAACCCATATATCAGCTGTTCCAACTTTTAAACCTTCTAATAAGTCTTTATCCGCTCCTAAAGTACCATCTTCAAAAATGTCAATTTTTAATTGACCATTTGATAACTCCTCAACTTCTTCCGCAAATTTCTCTGCTGCCTGAGCATGGATTTCAGAGTTCGGCCAAACGTGACCCAGTTTTAATTCGACTACTTCTTTTGATCCTGTATCTGAAGACGCTCCGCTTGTGCTATCAGAACCACACCCGGCTAAAACTCCTACAGAAAGAGCAACCGCCGAAAATCCCGCTAACCATTTTTTCATGTTTCCAGCCCCTTTTTCTTTTTTTAATAGCTAACTATTAATACTGAAAATATACAGCTTTAGTATTTGTAAAGAATTCGATATTGGAATGTCCGATAGAGTAAGCTCCAAAACCCGATTGTTTGACACCGCCAAATGGCAAGTGGGCGGCACTGGAGGTCCCATGGTTAATATGAACCATTCCGCTTTCAACATGTTCAGCGAACTCGTAAGCTGATGCTAAATCTTTAGTAAAAAGAGACGCGGCTAATCCGTAGTCAACTTCATTTGCTACTTCAAATGCTTCTTTAGTATTGTTTACTGTAATAATAGATAAAACTGGGCCAAATATTTCTTCTTTTGCTATTCTCATATCTGGAGTGACATTATCAAAAAGTGTAGGTGACAGGTAGTAACCTTCATCGTATAGTCCACCTTCTAACAATTTCCCGCCATATATTAAGCTGGCTCCTTCTTCTATTCCTATTTGGATATATTTTTGCACTGATTCAAGCTGACTTTTGTCAACTAACGGCCCCATTGTTACTCCATTCTCCCAAGCGGGCCCCACTTTAACTTGTCTTACTTCTTCTAAAATTGCCTTTGTTAGATCTTCTTTCACATTCTTATGGACGATAACTCTGCTTATTGCGGTACAACGCTGGCCACTAACCGCAAATGCTGCACTTACAATTTGTTTTGCGACATACTCTACATCTTCATAATCAATAACAACGGCCGGATTTTTCCCTCCCAACTCTAACTGAGTTTTTACTAATCTCCTCCCTGCAGCTTCATTAATTTTCCTACCTAACTCAGTCGAACCAGTAAAGCTAATTCCTTTCACTAGCGGATGATTAACTAAAGGAGTTCCAACTTTTGATCCACCGCCAACAACTAAATTAACAACTCCATTCGGAACGCCTGCTTCCGCAAATAATTCCATTAGTTTCACTGAAGTCCAAGGAGTTGCAGAAGCTGGTTTAAAAACGACTGTACACCCACAAGCTAATGCGGGAGCAATCTTTCTGACAGGTGTAACAATTGGGAAGTTCCAAGGAGCAATCGCGGCAACAACCCCGATTGGTTTTCTAACCGTTGAGTTCCAAACATTTGGTCTCTCCCCAGGTAGAGTGTTTCCATCTATTCTTGAAGCTTCTCCTGCTGCGAATCTAGCTTCCTTTGCAGCACGATAAACTTCACCTATTGATTCACTAAATACCTTTCCTTGTTCCGCAGACAACATAAAAGCCAATTCTTCCGAGTTACTTTCAAGCAAGTCAGCAAATTTAAATAAAATTGCCCCTCTGTCCGGGCCCGGAACTTTTGACCATGATAAAAATGCTTCATTTGCTGCTTCAACCGCCAGATTTGCATCATGTTCGTTTGAATCTTGAAAAGAAGCTAATTGCTGATCCTTTTTGGCAGAATTATAGATGGAAAAAGTCCTGCCACTTTTACTTTCAGACCATACACCCCCAATAAAATTCCCATGCTCTACTGGTTTATTTGATTCAAGCCATTCTTTCATTCCTCTTTTTTCTTTAATGAAAGTCATGATTATACCTCCCTGGTTCTAATGATTGATTAATTGGTAACCGTCTCTCTAACCTCCGAGCCCATTGCTGAGCGACATATATTTTTCAGATCCTCTAATGTAGGTTTCACTGGATTAACTGGGACATTTCCTGATAACATAGCTTCCTCTGCAATCATATCAAGGTGCTTTTCCTCCAAGCCATAATCAGAAAGAGTTTGGGTGATACCCACATCCTTTTTCAACTGTCGTATTGCACTTACAGCCTTTTCAGCAGCTTCCCTTTTTGTAAATCCCTTTGTATTTTCGCCAAATATTTCTGCGATTTCTGCAAATTTATCTACATTCCCTATGATGTTAAATTGCATTACTTCAGGTAAAAGAATCGCATTTACAACCCCATGTGGGATATTAAAATGCGCCCCTAACGGAATGGCAAGTGCATGAGCTAAACCTAATCGTGTAGAGTTAAAAGCCATGGCTGCTATTAAACTTGCTAATAACATTTGATAACGAGCATCAGAATTTTCACCCTGTACAACAGCTAGTCGTAAGTTTTGGGCAATCATTTTCATAGATTGAATTGAAAGACCTTCAGAAATTGGCTGTGTCGATTTATTTACATACGACTCTAAGGCGTGTGTTAAGGCATCCATTCCAGTTGCAGCAGTAATATGCGGAGGCAGAGTTGAAGTTAATTGAGGATCACAAAGAGCTAATGTAGGCATGTTATATATACTGCCAACACTTAATTTCGTTTTTGCTTCTTTATCAGATAGCACTGACCAAATCGTAAGTTCACTTCCAGTTCCAGCAGTAGTGGGTACAGCAATTACAGGTGCAGCTTGATTTGGGACCAAATTAATTCCAACATAATCACGGATATTACCTGGATTAGTAAGCATTAACCCGATTGCTTTTGCTGTATCCAAAGAACTTCCACCGCCAACACCAATTACAAGGTCACAATTCTCTTCCTTTGCTAGATTTAATCCCTTTTCTACTGATTTAATTGCCGGATCCGGTTCAATTTCAGAAAAAGTGACATAAGGAATTTTACTATCCTCTAGTGGTTTTGATAGTTTATCAACTACACCGGCATTAACAACTCCTGGATCACCTACAATTAATACTTTGGTACCCCCTAATTTTCTGACATGTTCAGCTAAATCATTTATCACACCATTTCCAAACTCAATAGCAGTAGGGATTTCATAACGAAATTGATTAACCATTATTTTGTTACCTCCTTGTTTTTCTGATTAAATATTGCTTGTGATAAATCTAGTCCATATTTTTGTGCTATTTCCTGTAGTTCTTTTACGACTTTTGACGGAAGTTCAATACCATTTGCTTTCTTATAAATAACCCTTCTATGTTCAATCTCTCCAGGAATTAAAATTTCATCGACATTAGGTGCTTTCGGTTCTGCTTTTATCTCACTGATATATTGGTCCATTCTTTGTTTAAACAGCTCAATTGGAATAAACTTGTTTATATCAATTGCGATGAAGAAATGGCCAACATTTTGTGGTTGTTCCCAATTTTCATACATGTTATTGACATATTTTCCAAAACCAGCACCAGTCAGAACTCCTGATAAGATATCTATAAACATTGAGATTGCATAACCCTTTGGTCCACCCACTGGAAGAACTGAACCTTCTAATGCAGCTTCTGCATTTGTCGTCGGATTTCCATCCTTATCGATTGCCCATCCCAAAGGAATTTCTTCCCCTTTTTGCGAAGCTACAATAATTTTCCCACGAGCTACTAGACTTGTTGCCATATCCAAAATGTAAGGTACTGCATCACCAGCAGGAACACCTACTGCTAATGGGTTCGTTCCTAAAAAAGGTCTAACCCCGCCAGTTGGCGGCATTGTTTGCGAAGCATTTGACATAACAAGAAGAATCATATTTTGCTCAATTGCCTTTAAAAGGTAATATGCTCCGGTTCCAAAATGATTTGAGTTTTTCACTCCTACCAGTGCTACCCCGTTTTCTTTTGCCTTCTTAAGAGCAACTTTTAATGCATTTACCCCAACTACAGAACCAATTTGATTATTCCCGTTGACAAGCGCTGTAGAATCACTTTCTTTTTCCACTTCAATATCTGCTGCAGGATTAATCATACCTTCCTCAATCCGTTTTAAATAAATAGATGTACGAACAACACCATGTGAATCAACACCTCGTAAATCTGCTTGAATCAGTGAATCAGCGACTAATTCTGCATTTTGTTTTTTTAGACCAGCTTTTTTAAATACATTTGCACAGAATTCCTGAAGCAAAACCCAATCAAATCTTGTCGGCAAACTCAATATATTCGCACCCTTTCTGCTTTAAAGTATTATCAATCCAGGTGCGATCAATTGTCCCTTCTTCAATTTCCTCAAAAATTTCCTTTTCACGGATCTCTTGCTTTTTAACAAGGGCCAATATTTCTTCAGCTTTATCAACTGGAATCACTGCAACTCCATCCTCATCGCCAACAAGGAGATCACCAGGATGAACAACCATACCTCCAATTGAAACTGGAACATTGATCTCTCCGGGGCCATCTTTATATGGTCCTCTATGAGTTACTCCTTTTGCATAAACTGGGAAATCCCCCTTCATAAAGGCACCGGTATCACGAATAGCTCCATCAATAATAAATCCAGTGATTCCACGCTTTTTTGAAATTTCCAACATAATTTCACCGATTATTGCATTAGTCGTGTCTCCACCTGCATCCACAACTATGACATCTCCTGGTTCTGCGACTTCTATAGCCTTATGTACCATTAAATTATCACCTGGTCTTGTTTTCACTGTAATTGCAGTCCCCAGAAGTTTGCCTTCTTTATGATAAGGTCTTAAACTGCTATTAATTGCATGTAAGCGGTTAAGATTATCGCTAATATGAGGTGTCACAACATTTCGGTACTGGTCAATAACAGATTTCTCGACTCTCTTAGTCACTGGTAAAATACGAAATCCCATATTACTCACTAATAAACTCCTCCTTTTTTGTTCCACACGACTCTCTAATAATTAAATTTGGCTGTAATATATGGGTTATTGGTTGCAAATCACCAGTTTTCTCTATTAGCTCTATTACTCTCTTTGCTGCAAGTTCCCCCATGTCATAAGAAGGCTGGTAAACAGTAGTTAATGGGGGATTTAAATGCATTGACCAAACAGTTTCATCATAGCCAACCAATGAAATATCTTTTGGGACATTTAGGCCCATTTCTTTTATTCCTTCTAATATCTCCAGTGTCATCATATTATTTGTCGAAAAAATTGCGTCAGGACGGTTGGTGGTGGAAAGTAGTTTTTTAACAGCCTCTTTCACCCGTCCTTGCTTCTCCTCTACAACATGAATTAATGAGTGGTCAATCTCTATTCCATTACTTATTAACGCTTTCATATAACCCTCTATCCTATCTAGTCTTGGGCTCACATTTTCTTGTGGATACACGAACAATGCGATCGAATTTTTTCCTTGGCCAATTAAATGTTCAACACCCGCCATTGAACCGGCAACATTATCCATAGTTACAAGATCAATATCAAGTCCAGGAATTTTACGGTTAATAGTTACAAAGGGAAATTTTTGATCAATTAACCTTTTATATAAATGATCATTTTTAACAGTCGCATTAATAATGATTCCATCGACTTGCCTCATGAGAAATGCTTTAATATGTTCTTCTTCCAGTAATTCATCCTCATTTGAATTACAAATCATTAAGTTATAACCGTTTTTCCTACAAGTATCTTCTACGCCCTCAAGCACTCTTGCCCAGAAAGGATTCTTTAAATTGGATAAAATGATACCGATTACATTTGTCTTCATGGATTTTAAGCTCTGTGCTAATGCATTTGGACGATAGTCTAGTTCTTTTATTACTTTTAATACTTTATCAACCGTATCTTTTGTGTTTTGACCATAATTTCCGTTTAAAATTCTTGAAACGGTCGATTTGGATACACCAGCTTTTTTAGCTATATCGGAAATAGTAACCTTCATAATTCACCTCTCCCGCTTTAAATTGAGCCGTTTTTTTGGAAATCGGTTTTGGAAACCGGTTTCCGAAATCGGTTTAATAACAATTTATCAGAATCTTTTATTAAATTCAATATTTTTTTAAAATTATTAATTGTCATATTTACATTGAATAACTCATATTAGTATTAAAGTTTAAATAGCTAACTGCCATAAAATTTAACAATCATATCTAATCGTCAGAATAGCTGAATTTAAATTGATTTCTGGGGAAATTGAATCTAAAAAATAGCAATATTAATGCCTAGGGAATTATTATGAAAAGAGAGAAGTTTTAATCAAGTTAACACTATTTAGAGATGAAATCTTTTTTATGAGAAGAAACAAGAAGATAAGGACAAACATGGAGTTTGATTGTAAAATAAAGCTTTTTCCTTCGCTAGGCTTTGGAAGCTTGGAAAAAGGAGATTTTTTATACTAGGTTAAATTAGCCGCTTCAAAAAATCATTAAGGGTACTTTCCTAATATAGATGCTCTCTCCTCCCCTATGATATACTTTTTTTGTACAGCAAACGCAGGGTGGGCAGCGGTCCCCTCCAATCCATGTAAGGAAAGGGGGTGCCGCTGATGGTTACGTACGAAGCAATGAACTTGATGGTGAGTTTTTCTACACTAATTGTTGCCGTAATCGCTCTAGGTATTTCTTCAAACAAAAAGAAGTAGCCTACCCTGCATCGCCACAATGAGAGTAGGACTACTTCTATTCCGGATTGGCCGCTGCACTTCAGGCAGCTTGCTGTACATTGAGATCCTGGTTCCAGCCAGGGTCTCTTTTTTTAATATATGAACTTTATAGTTAAATTATAAACATAAATATAATTTGAAGTAAAGCAGACAATACCTAATTTGGTATATTTCATAATTGGTTAGTCGATTAGTTCCTATTATAGGATTGGCTAATAAATTCTTTTATATACTGTAAATCCGATACCCACTCTAACCTAATATATGCTTCATGTGGATATTTAACTTCTTCATATGGTTTCCGATCATATTTCTTACCTAATAGGGAGTCGATTTTTTCCTGAAGTTGTAATCCAAGTTTTTCGTCTTTCCTTCCTATATGGAGGATTAAACATCTATGCCGGGCTGTGGTTAAAGTAGCAAATTTTGTCCTCCCCTTTTTTCTATAACCAATGCCATCTTTTGTTCCGGCATCTTCTATGTAAGGAGCAAACTCACTACAAATGTATCGGTCAACCTCTCTTGCCAACTTCTGAGCTGCTTCCTTTTCAAAATGAAGAAAAAAGTACTCCTTTGACTTTTGACGGTCCCCTATACTATTCAACAGGCAGAATTCCTCAAACTGCTTTATTAAAAAACAAGTTATCTGTTCTCCCCTTTCCTCGTTCCAGCTAAGCTCACCTTGAAAGAAGTTCCTAATATCCATCCAGGTTAAAATAATCGGCTTCTCTTTGATTTGCTGGCCCGGCGCAAAGCTATTTTTATGCCCCTCTAACTGTTGGTGAGTTAGGTATGAGTTATAACCTATCTTACACTCAAATAGAACAGATACCTCTTCCGATAAAATGGCTCCATCCGGAATCGTAAACGTCTTTTCTTTTCTATTACGTACTTCATCACTCTCTGCTATACCAATAACAGCGCCTATACTTGATACATGACTCAATACATTAGATACTTGATATCGATATTCGAATGACTGTGTAACTTTGGGACTTAACCCTGCAAATTTGAGGAACTTTGATGTCATTTCCGCTGAGGAATGCTGCAGAACATTAAGAAATGCCTTTGTTAAATTATTCTCTATCTGCAGCTGCTTGATTTCTGGCGTTGACCCTTTGGATTGGCCTCGATAATATTGAAAGATATTTTGATATCTAGACATAGTACCTCCACAGTTTAATTTTGTCTTTTCCAATAATCGTTCCAAGAGCTCGTTACCTTCCTTGGAATTTCTGCTGGCAAGTACAAATTAGGAGCATACTTAAAGGAATTCCATTCTACAAAAATACTCTCTTGGAGACTGCTCGAGGGATGTATGTAATCACTAATGATTTCATGAAATTTTGAGTTTTTGATACTACGCCTCTTTGTTACTCCTATTCTACTTAAATAGTCAATAAAATCTCCTGGAGCGAATATATAATATCCTCCGTATTCATCCTTCACCTTTTCAATTCGAAAATAGCCTTGTCTCCTCATCCATTTAAATTTTTCATTAACGGCGGGCACCCATACAGAAGCAATATCCTTTTTATTTTGTATCCGCTTCTGCTTAAAAATAAATTGATCATATATCCATAACTGCCATACAAACGGAGGTGTCTTTATTAAATGGGCATTTTCTATTTCTGGGAAAAACACCCCCGGGAGGGTTTCAAGAGAAAAGCCATGTTTGTTACATAAGTGATGAAATAGCTTTCGTTCTTGGTATGTAAGCATGTCATATTGTTTCTTGCGTTGTTGTACTAAACTCTTATAAAATTCGTTATAAACAGGCCTGTTTTTTTCTTCTTTTTTTCTTCTCTCATCCTCGTCTCTCTCTTCCTTTTCCTTCTCTAAACGCAAAAGATATTCATAAGCCATAGAGTATAATACCGGCTTTTCATTTAGTTGAAGAATTGTAGAGCGGTTTGCGAAATACTTCAAGATCTCCTCATTCCATAGTTCATCTTCCACAATAGAAGTGGAATTTAGATTTAGCTTTGTAAACTCAGCAGCCCCCTCTAAAATGGTTTTGGTTGCGAGCTTGCCCCCTCGTAGAATATTAAAGCAATAATTATTCTCTTGGTCCTTCAATGAATTGGGTCCAAAATAGTAAACATAGCCATAATTATTAAAGATAGCCCGCTCCAAATCTCTTCTCAAATAAATATTTGGACGGTCAGAATCCTTCCAATCATTAAAATGACTTCCCAATATCCAAAAATCTTTTATTCCTGCAGTATTGTATAGCCGATGCCGCTCTTCCCAAACTTCACCCGGGATAGGACTACATTGATACTCGAAGGCCCACCTTTCACCTGAAGGATGTAAAACAAGTACATCTGAACGTTGATTAGTCTCAGCAATCTTATATTCTAACTCCACTTGTGAAGAAGGATATAACTTCTTCAACCAGTAGGCCAACTGTGATTTACCGTTCATATGTTGCTCTGACTCCGGCTCACCATATGGATAGCTGCACTCTCTACTCTTATGAGCAAAGTATGATCGCTGGATTTTCCCAGCACGGAATTCTACCGCTCCCCGGCACTCCGGACATAGCAACTCCTCTTTATTACACATCTCTTTTATTTTATATTGATTCTCCACATCCAAAGAATTAATTCGAGCTCTCAATTTATCCTCAACGATAAACAAGTGTAGACGTCAAGTCGAATTTTACACTTTTTGCTCGTTTCCTTTTTACACTTCTGCTGAAAAAATGCTTTTCCGGTTTTTCATGCGATGACTTTCCTCATTTTCACCACCATGGATGACTTCCACACGATGAAGTAAGCGATCTAAAATAGCTGTCGTGATCCCTTGATCTCCAATTAGATTACCCCATTCATCTGGGCTTTTATTTGAAGTCAGGATGATCGAACTCCGTTCGTATAAATGATTAATTAAATGAAAAAGCAAGGTTGCCTCTCTTTGATCCATGGCCATATACATTAAATCATCAATAATCACAAGGTCGGCATTTCTAATTCTTTTGAGCTGAACTTTAGATTTGTTCAAGTATTCTTCTGATTTTAGAAGCTGCACAAGTTCACCCATTGTAGCGAAATAAACATTGAACCCTCTGTAAGCAGCCTCGAGTCCAAGCCCAATTGCGATATACGTTTTTCCAATGCCAGGCGGCCCTAGAAGAATTAAATTGTATTGTTGTTCTAGCCAGCTTAATTCTCGGAGCTGGGAGAGCTGACGAGCTGTCAGAACGTTTTGGCCTTTCAGCTCAAACTCATCTAACGACTTCACGAAAGGGAAGCGTGCCCATTTCATTCTTTTCTCGAGGCTTTTGGCTTCACGTTTGGCTAATTCATATCGAGTGATAGATTCTAAAAATTCTAAGTAGGTCCATGATGATTTTTCAGCTTCGCGAAGAAGCTGCGGCAGCTCCTCCGCAGTCTCTGCTAAGCGTAGCTGACGAAATTGATCTTGTAATTCATGCACAGTCTTGTTCATCATGCTCTACCTCCTAAAATACTGGTATATGCATTTAGAGAACGTGTAGAAGCTTTGATATGAGAATGTGTTGGTGTGCTTGTATAAAAGGATTGTACCTCTTCCACCGGTTCATCTCGCAATGTATCAAGATGATGAGCGACGTCACGAAAATCATTCGCACTGTATAGTTTCTCTGTCATGCACTTGATCAAAATAGTATCAATTAACGCGGGGTACTGCTGAATGACCTTATAGATAATCGTAAACTGGTCTCGACGATACCTCGGGTATCTTTGGCTAATCTCATCTAAATAAGCAGTTGCCTGAACTTGATCTTCAAAGTAAGAGATGAGGCGTTGTTTGAATTCCTTAAGACCTTTAGAGCGATCACGGGTATGATGACGGTTTTGAATGAGCTTTCCTTTTTCCGAGCTGATAATATGCTCGGCAATGACTTCACCTTTTGCTTCTCTGCGAATGACGAGCGTCTTTCGATCTTCGTCTTCCACTTCAATCCATACAAGGTTCTCACTCATTGTTTGATAAGTCCCAAGTGGGACGGAATAACGGTTTGACTTATACCGGATCGTGTTGTCCTTACTCACACTTCTTGTTATACTTTGGTTAATGGTGCTTTCATATGAAAGTAACGAAGAGACTGGCTGTAAGTGTTGCTTTTCGAGGAGAAACACTTCTGCCGGTCTTTTTTTCGTTGTCTGGTGAACCTGATGGTTTCCAGTACGCTCGAGCCATTGCCTCGCTCGTTTATTCCAATCTTCTATATCGCTAAACACACGACTGTCAGCGAAATTGCCTTTTATGTATTTCACTACATTTTCAATCATGCCTTTAGACTCCGGATCAGCCTTTCTGCACAAATGAACTTTAAATTTACGCTCATTTACATAGCTTTGAAATTCGGCTGTTAAAAGCAGCTGTCCTGCATTTTCACTCACTGCAATTAAGTGATCCTGATCATAAACGATTTCTTCTGCTCGTCCCCCGTAGAACTTAAATGCATTTTCGTGACAACGAATCGCATCTCTTGTGGTAAAAGGACGTGTCTGCCATTCCATATATTTATGTCTGGAGTGAGCGAGTACAAAGGCAATAAAGTACAGTTTGATTTCTTTATTGTCTATTGTTTTCTGTCTTGTTTCACCCCAGTCTACCTGGAGTTGTTTACCCATCGGTTGTTCAGGAACTGCTTCGTATTGACGGACAACCACTTTTTTCTCAATTTGATAGACTTCTCGAATATCCCTCACATAAGTTCTTACCGTACTTCCACCGACCACTAGGTGGGGATATCTCTCCAACAGCCAATCATGGATCTGAGCACTACTCAAGTGAGGATATTCTTCAAGCCAGGCAAGTATCCAGTCTTTATAGTGATCTAGTTTTTTCTTCTTTCCCAAAGGCTGATCAGTATAGGCTCTTGCTTCATCAAATGTCATGTCTAAATACTTATAGAAAGTCGGTCTTGAGACCTTAAGCTCCTTAGCGATTTGTGCTACTTTAAACTTCCTCTTAATTAATTCCTGAACCTTTATATATAACACTAACTTCTCCTCCAAAATCCTAACCTCCAGTAAAATAACGTCACGATCTATTTTACTAAAGTAGTAGGTTGATTGAGCAAAAGTGTAAAATCTTATCGAGCAAAAACTGTCAACTTTATTCTAGCGTTTACAACAAGGTCTTCCCCTCCCTCATTCCGAATTTGGCATAAAATACTTCCTTAAGATTTTGGTGCCTTTATAATCCATTGCAGCCGACCAGAATCTCAGATTGCCTTCGTACCCATGTGCGAAATAATCGTACTGCACGAAATCTTCATTTACCTTCTTAGGACCAACCACCTTAATTTTCAATTCCCTCAATTGCTTCCTAGCACTAACTATATCCACTCTCAGCCTCTTTAGTTGCTCATCTATCAAGGACTCATATACTTCTGGAATCTTAAATGGGATGCTTCTAACAGACAGACGATCTTCCTCCAAGGCTCTTATTAGAAAGTCTAAATAAATATAATCTACAATTAGTTTCTCTTCTCTCTCTGGAATAGGAGCCTTCATAATATCCCTCTCTTTTTATCATAAATAGAAAAAAATTCCTCATCTATTATTTATTTTATCGTTTCCAGGAAAAAAAATTAACTTGTTTAATTACTAATATTGAGGTTATTATAGGAACGAACGTTCTCTTGAGGAGGGATGTAAAGATGGCCATACGCGATCGGGGCATTATGAAGTTTCGAATGGTGGGATTTCAACCTGAATTTATTCATAATCTTAGGCAGCAGCATAAAGAACAAGAAATCATCCCAAAACCTACATTAGATGAACAACAGCTGGAATATTTCAATCAAGTAATATGCGAGAGTATGGAGTTTCATAAAAAAGTGACTATCACTTATTATTCTGGTACTAATTCGGAGTATTTAAAAGGCTTTATACATTACTTCGATGAGAAGAAATTCACACTGAAGATAGTATGCTGCTCTAATCAAAATCACACGATTCAATGCAGTGATATTATCGATATTGAATACTAGAAGTTCGTTATATATAATGATTTTGGGTATATATAACACCATTTATGACATCTATGTCGAACCAGCAATATTTAGAATCCTCACAATCTGACTGTGAGCACAAAACAGAGCCCCTTAAGGGCTCCGTTTTATCGATGTATTTTCTTCCACTTGAACTTCGGCGTCATCTTCTATCTGTTAGGCGATTAGAAGAAAGCTTCCTTTAGCAGCAAGATGGATTGCCCAAAAGAAGGGATACTGTGACGGAAAATATGAATCTATGTGTGAATTTTAAATCCTTAATAATTTCACATTATAATAAATGATACAAATAAAATACATACTGCAATATTGCAAAATTTACTGACTTTTTTTAGTCGCCAGATAATATGGAAATCACTCAAGTCATTCCTCAAATTAGTTTTCCAAAGGACATATATAATAGATGGTAACACTCTACTAAATCCATATACCATTCCAAATAAAATTGCTTCATTGGGTAAATAGAAAAATCCTAAATAAATATATAATAAGTAGAATGAAACATTTGGTATATATGTGAATATTCCAGCACCTAGAATAACTCCCCATATTATCATGTTTTTTTGTGATTTGTATATTAACCAACTAGAAGGTATTTGCCATTGATTCTGGGGAAGTTTCAATTTTATTATCTTAAGCTCATGCAATAAGAGCAACGAAAAGATTACCAAAATAACCAGTTCTTTAATTTGGTTTGGAACCCAGAAGGTTAGTAAGAATATAAAAAGTGTACTTACAAACCCAAATGTTCCTCCAGCTATTACAGCGGATAGTGTATAAGTACTAACACTTTTAAAAAAAGTTGACCATTTACGCCTCTCACCGAGAGACAGTAACTCTAAGGTTACATTTACCCCTCAGTAAGTACAGAATTTCGAACTACCCGCGATAATAGCCAATATAAAAATTAAAGCTATTTCAAGGTTTCCATTACTTATCCAGCTCATTATCAGCCCTCCTTCATTCATAATTTTATAGAATTCTAGATAGCAATAAATATAATCCTAAAATCATGTTAAAGCGTTAGATTTAAATGATCCCTTGCATCCGCAATCACTTGAGTAAGTTTTTGTAACGTCAGCCCCTTTCGTACAGTCGCAACAAGTCCAATCATATCCTGGCCCTCCAGGAAGACACCAACAACCAGTTGAAGAATATCCCCATGCTTTTGATACCTTATAACCTGATGGACATTTTGTAGAGGTTGTACATCCTGAACAAAATTTACCCCACGGTGGTGTACAGTTACTATCAGATCTCCATTGTTCACACCAGCTTAATGCGCCAGCAGAGGTACGATTGAGATTCACAGAAAACACCGCTATTCCCGCAAATGCACTAGTTAAAATAGTTTTCAAAAATGTTTTTCTATTTACCTCTCTAGCAATATTCTCTGATATTAATCTTGAAAACCGATCAATTGCTTCGATTAACTTAAACATTTGTTACTACTCCCTTTCTAATATTAGAGTCATTTCCTTTTAATTCAACGTAATCTTCAATAGACGAAATTAAACCATGGATGTGTTCTTTACCATTATTTAATCCCTTTTCAGTCACCTCCCCTTTTTGGTTTATCATAAATGCAAATGGTGTAACTCTAGCTTTGAAATCACGGAATATTTGCATTTCTTCATCAATAAGGACCTCACTCTTGATAACATTGTTTTCTAGCATTCTTTCATTTTCTTCTTTTCTTCCTGTTGAAATTAAAATAAAGTTGATTTTATTTCCTAAAGTGGTAGTAGCATCATTCCATTCAGGTAGCATATCCTTACAGGCCTTACAGTTTGGAGAAATAAATGTTATTAGGGTAGGTTTGGACAAAATGCTTTCATGATTATAAGTTTTGTTGCTATTTACTGAAGCAGCCTTGAATTTCGGGATTGTTTCACCAATAGCCAAACCGTCTCTTTGAATTGCTTTACTCTCTTTCAAATAAACCTCACCAAACTGCCTGAACACCAAAAACATTGCTAAAATAACAACTATCAGAACAATCCATTGCAATATAACTGAATAAAAAATAAATTGATCCATCTTAATCAACTCCATTTACATTTAATTTACTAATAGTTTCTTGATGAAATGAAAGTAGTTTTTGTATTAAAAGAACTCCAATGGTGACCAAAAGACCCATAAATAGATAAAACACTGAAAATTCAAGGAGAAAAGAGCTTGATTTCATGAGTAAAACAATAGAAAGCAGCATTAACATGGTTATTTTGAGAAGGGTTAAATTATCAACTTTTGAATCCATAAATTTACCATAACAACCGCATGTAATTTTTTTGCCACTTTTAATTACTCTTATTACAGAAATACTAAAACAAAACAATAAGAATATTAATGCCATCAATCCATATATCTTTGTGCTGTCTAACAAGAGACTAATTGACGCTAGTAACTCTATAAACGGTAATAGAGTCCCAAATAATTTAACAGATTTTTCAGGTAACACATCGTATTCCATTACAATATTTGTAAAATGGGATAAATTTATTATTTTAGAAATAGAGGATATCATGAAAAACATTAACAGAAAGTAAATTCCAATATTGTATATTGCCTCCATCTAACCTTTCCTTTCTTCGTTATTAAGTATATGTTCATCAATTATTGATTCTTTTTTTCCTTTATTATCATGATATTTTTCATCTCCGCTAATTGCTCCTTTAAACTCTTTAAGTGACTCTCCGAGGGTTCGACCAACAGAAGGCAAGTTTTTTGTTCCAAAAGCAATTAAACAAACCACAAGTAAAATAATGATGCCTGGAACACCTATTTGACCTAGCATTATGTCACCTCCTTTTCATTAGGTATCAATTTCTCCATATTTCTAGTTCTTATTCTTGAAAAAATATCGCAAATGTATATGCTAATCTCATATATCATAAACAAAATCATCATAACAATGAGATCAGTTACAACATCAGGCGGGGTTACAATAACAGAAAAAAAACATAATAGAGGATAGGCAAATTTTCTATATTGTTTCAACTTTTTCGGTGTTATAACATTGAGTAACGTTAAAAAACTTAAAATAGCTGGTAATTCTAAAATAAATCCAAAGATTAGACAGACAGTAAAAACAAAAGTAAAAAAGTCAGTAAAACTATAAACTGTTTCTACTGAAAGATTTTCAGAAACATTCAGAAAAAATGATAATAATAAAGGAACAAAAATTTTTAGCCCGATAAGAGCTCCTACCATAAATAGCAAAGAGACTACGGGAAGTGTATAAATAGCAATTTTATTTGTACTGTTCTTCAATGCTGGCTTTATAAAAAGATATATTTGAAAGACTAAAATCGGAATAGTGACGCATAAAGACTGGAAGAACATAACTTTCATATAAATACTCACTGATTCAGTAACTTTAAAAATATTTAGGTTAATGTTATAGGTTTTTGCAGATTGTTTTATTAAATCTATAAAATAAGGGGCAGTAAAATAAGAAATCAGAAAAATAAGAAAAAATGAAATTACAGTAAATAATATTCTTGTTCTGAATTCTATTAAATGGTCTAGAAAGGGCCGAGTTTGATCAACTTTATTTTGGTTAATTGACATTTATTCACCCCTTCTTCAAATTAAAATTTTACATATATTATCATTTCTTATATATAATCCCATATTTATACAAAAATTACCTGATACTAAATGACTATTTAAATGAATATTTAGATTATTTTGTTTCTTTGTTTATAAACAAATTCTTTCTATTGAAACAAGATAAATTCTAAAATAGATATATTTAACATGCATAATATGCATCGGCAACTTATAATAATATACGAATATATAAATAAATGATTAAGACCATTGCTTCAAGTAATTTTCTTGGAATCAATGGTCTTAAAAGTATATTAAAGTAATATTTGGTTTTACTTAGTCTTCACTTATTAAAATGTGAAAGGAAGTATTTCTGATAGTACGTATAATTGACTAAAATAAAGAAACAGCAAGAAAGTAAGATTTACAAATATATGCAGGAATAAATACCCAAGAAAAAAACCGATTTCCATTGGACTCTTAATATCTTTCCCAAGCACCACGATATTTTTTAAAAAAAAATGAAAATTAGAGCTACCAAAATAACATTTCAATAAACAGTGTTGAAGAAATGATAAAGAATAACCCACCTTGGGAGCCGTTTTATTCTTTATGAACTTTAACGAATACTGTTCCGAAAAGTTTATCTCCAATATAAGCATCTAATTTCCACATTCCACTCTTTGGTAATGACATATTAGATGGGGCATGTCGGTCTGCTCCGTTATGAGCACCACCTAGTCCGCCTTCTACCACAGTTATTTTCTCTTCTTCTTTCTCATAAGTAGCAATTACTTTTAGGTTTCCATTAAACTCTGCGTCATCTCCCCAAAAATGCCACATATACTTTTGTGTTTTATTTGGATAAAACCTAAGATTCTCGCTGTCATCGTAGATAAAACCTAAACGTCCTTCTTCTCCAATCATAGTGTAACCTCCATATTCAAATAGAGGGCTCTCTTTCCATTTATTTACCTGGTGTTCTGTTTCTGATTTAATTTCATCATTTTTGTTTGCGACATTACTACAACCCACGGTGGTAATGCTTATAATAATTGAAATAATTAATACGAAACTTATTTTTACCATAAAAAAATACCTCCTCTTTATTATCAAACTCAAACCAAAAAATTCAATAATTATACGAATGCGACAGTGTTTGATGCTATCACTGATTAAACCATCATTTTATGTTTTAACCAGCTTAATTAGCTTTCTTCACATTAGATGAAGTATAAAATTCAATGGATTAGTTCTAGTACCTTTACATTAACAAACCTGTTACATTAATGACTTGGCACTTTTACTGATCTTCAATTATCCCTATTAAATTTTAGATTAAATTCTAAAAAGAAGTGAGTTTGATCTACCTTATTTTATGACATTTAACATCCCTTTTTTTCTTAACATCCCCCTTTCATAAAATTAATAATTTACAAATATTATAACTTCTTCTATATAATCCTAGATTTATACAAAAATAACCAGATTCTATATGACTATTTACCGAAATATTTAAAATATTTATGTTGTCCATTCACACATTGACCCTTTTAATTACTTAAAACCTCATGAGGCTAAATACAATTACTCAGATAAGAAGTTTACTCTAGGTTGTACTAATCAAAGTTACACTATTTAAAACTGCTTTATAATTGGAATTCATTAAGGACGAATATAATTAAAATTTTTTGGAAATGATTGATCGTAAAACACCATGACTTACTTCAAACAAAGGACTCTCCCAAAAACAGGAGAGTCCTCTTACTCTTTATTTAGATTAGATCAAAAGAACCTTCAAATGATTTTTTAATACCAAAAGCAAAACGGTCCTTCCAGATTACCTCAGTGCTCCATTCTCCTTCTCCATCCATGGAGATACTATTGTATTCTAATAGAGCAACTGCATGAATACTAAATTGACTTTGCAGCTGTTGGAGAAATTTCTTTATATCATAGTCATATTCTTCCTCAAGGATTGCTAATTGTTCCGGAAAGTCACTAAGATGCTCCGTTTGCTCATTATAATAATCAGCAATGCTTACGATGGAATGATAAAAGGAAGGATTTATATATTCCCTGTCTAGATCTTCGTATTTATCTTCACAGCCACAAACACTTACAATTTTACATTCAGTGTATTCATGATCATCTTCTGCCTTAAGATGAACGATTAAAATTTTAAAGGTTCTCTCTCTGCATGCCGAACATTTCAATTGTTTTTGTAATTCAATAGTTTTTTTATTCAAACCCCATAAATAAGAAAATTCATCACGAGTAGGGTTAATAATTGACTCATCATAAAGTTCCATTAAATTTTCGAAGTTATTATTTGCATTTTTGCTCCAATTGAATGAACCAATAAGCAGCTTCTTATTATCAATAATACAGAATTTGTGATGCATATAATTCCAATGGGACCACATACGTAATAGCTTTATCTTGATGCCTACATTTTTTAACTGTTTGATCCAGGCTTCATGTTGGCTATTCTTTTTATCATCGTTCACAACAATTTTGACCTTAACATTTCTGGCAGCAAGGCTAATAAAAATATCACTATATAATTCAAAATTTAACCAGGCAACAGCTATTAGAACTTCCTTTTGAGCATGCTTTAAGGAATCCATAATAACTTGCTGTTGATTTTGAAAATGTATCTTATTCATTCTGCTGGCGCTCCTGACTTGGAAGAGAACTCTCTTCAAATAATATAAACTAAAAAAGATGGTATGATATTCCATCATACCACCTTCTATTTGAATCATAAATCTAATTAACCACACCTACACTATAAAAATCGTATTCTTCTTTATTTCTTCTTAAGTGAGTAAATACCAAATAAGATCCACCAATAAAGAATAGGGAAATAGATAAAAATTCATTTTTAGTGTTGATGGTTAATAAAGCCACAACAATCAGAGTCTCTAATGCAGCATACAATGTATTTTCAATTCTAGCCATTTTAGGCAACTCGGAAAAGTCTGAATAGCCCTTGAAGTTAGCATACCTATACTGTCTTTTTGTGCTAAATATGTGAAAGATATATGTACCCATGATCATACAACCTAACCCATAAGCAATAATATTGCTCTCGATTAATCCATCAAACATAAAAAGCAAAAAAAGCATGATGAAGCTAATCCAAACTGAACGAAAATACATATACATTTTAGGATTCTCCCTTCTTATCTCACTACTTCAACCTGTTCGAGAAATGGTGTAATATTTACCGGGTCATCATAATTTGCAATTCGGCAATTTATTGCTAATCCCTGTTCTCCTGTAAGGACATTTACTTCTGGGATTCCAACCATAAATCCAACAATCTTAAAATTGGATGGACTCGCTAATAAAAATCGTTTTACCTTTTCATTCATTTGCACTTCTCCCCTTTTAAATTTATATATATGAAAACAACATCGGATATCCAGATAATAAAAAACGCCAAACCCCTAGACGGGGTATTGGCGGTTCTTCCAGCTCAATAGGTATTATATGAAGGTTTCTTATACACTAATATTATCATGTTGTTTATTATCCCTCAATAAACATTTCCATTTTTTTAATAAATTCTTTAAAACTTCCATATTTCTTCTGAACTTTATATAGAGATGGCTGTTGACTTAATCGATATTGCTGATATTCTCTTTGGCTAAATGAATCCTTTCCAGCCTGCTCTTTACAATATTGATAGGCAGCAAAATAATCTCGTTCACAAAACTTAAACTTCTCTTCAAACAGTTGCTGATCAAAAAATGGATGATAATAGCCTGGCTGATTGTGCTGACAAAACAGGTATAGAAAAGTGAGAAGTTTGTAATTAACATCCTTCTCCTTATTAACAATATCTTCAATTTCACTATATTCTGTTATGGGAATGCTAAGAGAAGTATTATGCATCGGATATAGCCGCTTATATTCAATTGCGCTTTTATCAATTATTCGATCGACGCTTATTTCAAATGGAGCACATTTATAAAGGGAAAATCCTATTAATAGACCTTTGGATAAGGTTACATTCCCCTTAATCTTATTTAATTCTTGGTAAAAGTTTTTAGGAATCTTAAGAGGAAGAAGAACTCCTTTTTTATGCAAACTCTATCACGCCCTATACCTTAAGTATCTAGTTTTGGCTGCTTAACCTTCTACATGTTAATTCCTTTATCATATGAGTCATTAGTTACATTGATTTTCAATGTCCGCAGCCAATCATAAGGGATTTGGTAATAGTGTTGGATTTCATCATCCAACATCACCTTATTGTCCTGAACAAGAATGCGATGAGAATTCCCATGGAACTCTAATGTATTCTCACCGTCCCAGGTAAGTATGTTTTTTTCAAACTTATATTTTTTAGCTACAGAAACATTATTCTTATGGATGATAAATAGTTTATAAAATAAATAAATGAGATTAGACCTGATATTATTTACTTCTTCATTCATCTCAGGTCCAGCTTTCAATTGGCTCATCGCTAAGCCATTGATTCTGAGGGTTTCGATATCTTCCTTGCTTCTGAAGATAAGCCTGCTTAAGTTTAGGAACCCCTGGCCAATTCTCTTCTTCAGGTAAAATGGATAATTTCACGCCCACCTTTTTTGCTTCTTCCAACGCAATTTCAGTACCCAGATCAAAGATCATTTCACGCTGCCCCTGATAAGTAAGTATTTTTGGAGAAACGCCCACCAGCATATCGCTGACCAGGTTAACGTTTGGATCGGCAGGCACTGCCCTCTCGTATCCTCTCTTTGTCATTACGAAAAGCGGGTCCCCGTTTTTATCCTTAGGTAGCCGGCTAAAATCTGGCTGCCAGCCTCTTGGGATATTTTCTCCCAATGGGTATATATGATAGCTATCCGGAATAACATTTAGATCTCTGGTAAAGCGGCCGCTTTTTTGACAATCTGCTGCTATATCATATTCCATCGAATTGACCCTTTCTCCATTTAATTTACATGTACTTCTATTTGGATCAAAATGTTGGCATAGATTGCAGGTAGCATAAATTTTTTTCAATTCTATTCCCCTCTCTTCTTCAATAATTGAGCCGGTATATCTTTTCGACAGTATTTTATTCTAATATTGTTTTCTTCCAGGAATTTTAGTTCCTCTAAAGTTAGAAGGTTTCCACATTTAACACACTTCTTGGATGATTCCGCTACTACAGCTGCAGTATTTCCCTTATCAACAGTTAATCCTACAGCCGGGTTATTCGCCCACTTTCTGTATGGAGCTAAATCCTTCCAACCCATCATATATTTATCACACGCTTTTCGAAGCGCATCGCTTTCAGCCGATAATATGGCACTCTTAAGATTTTGGATCTTCCCCGTATCTTGGTAAGTCTTAAAGTTAGAAAAACCAACACCCTCTCTCTCTACATCAAGTATTTTTAGAATACCCTTTACAAGTATTTGTTCATCTTGATGATAAATGACTGGTTCTCCAGATAACCTCCAAGACCAATAGGGCCCCGCTGCTTCTTCTAATCTCTGAATATATGCTTGAACAGGTATAGAAGCTCTTCCAGGAGTATCCGTATTTTCTACCGAACCCATTGGGAAAGGCATAGTAAGTTTTTGGCTAATCGATTTATATAATACATCTCTTTCATCAGATGACATGAGCTCACCCCTATATGTAGGAATTTCGCAATAAAATATTTGGATATTTAGTATCTTAATTGATTCGATTATATATTATAACTTTTTTCAAATCAAGGAATATTATGGGATATTTTCTAAAATTGTTCAAATAAAAAAGGCCTCTTCACTTATGAGTAAAGAAACCCCTTATTATTCTAACTTTGCGGAACAAAAAAGTGATAAATATCTAACGAGTATTGCATAATTACCCAAAAAACTGGTGCTCCAAATACCATAGCCATTCCAATGCGTTTTCTTGGTGGATTTTTGGCAGCTGTTAGCCAGAATATTATGCCCAAAAGTGATCCAATAAAGATCATAGGTTCAAAAAATATTTTAAATAGATGGTGAACATCATGACCTTGGGAGCTTGTGGTATCAATTAAAAACCTAATATCTTGATTATTATCATTCACTTTTAGCAAACTATCGCCTTTCATATAAGCAATGATTAGGGGAAGATAAAGGATTAATAGCATTCCTAATGCTCCACCTATAGAAAATAGGTAAGCTGCCCTCTTCCTAAATGGGTTTTTTCCTGCGTACAGCAAATAAAACAAAGCAAACAAAAATAGGAACCCAAAAGTAGGAACAAATACTAATTGAAGTAACCTTATTCCAGTCCATAGTGCTTCATTAACACCTGTCATTTACTCCCCTCCTTCAATACTTCCTAAGAGATCCCAAACGGAAGAGTCAATATAATAGTAATTTGATTCATGTTCATGGATGTGTTCATCTTCAGAGTGCTGTTCCAGCTTTTTTAATTTCACATTGATTCTTATGGGCTCTTCTAAATCAGAATAATTCAAATCCGCCACCACCCTGAGGCTATCCTTCTCAAAAACCATCATACTCTTAATCATTTCTACAGACTCCAGTTTCTGATTTCTGGATAGACGGCTCATAATTTCTGTAACAAGCTTAATTTTATTAGGTTCTTCATTTCCAAAGATATCTTCATTGTATTGCTCGAGTGTAAAAGCGTCAGGATAGAAGTCTTCCTGACTCAACATGGCCACAGCAAATAAATATTCAACCGCTGACTCTGGTTTTGAATACCTGTCATTTAAGTATTCAACAAACTCTTTACTTACTGGCGAATCAGACCATTTCCTATTTACGGTGTCTTGTTCCTCTTTGACAATGTTTAGTGATTCATCCATTTCCTTAACTACATTTGGAATATCAGGTGTTGTAATCTTTTTATAAATAAAAAGCCCAACAAAGACTACTAACAGAATGATGAACACTATAGCGATTTTTTTCATATAGACCCCTTACTTTCCCATAAAAGTAAAAGAAAAATTAGTACATTATGATTCAAGTGAAATTGCCAATCTATTCTTTAAATCAAGTTATTCTTCTGGATTCTCTCCCGCTGCTACCAGCTGTTGAGCCAGGACCTTCCAATCGTTCGCAATTACTGCTTGTTCTTGTTTGATAGCCAAGAACTCTACTCTAAAAGGATCCTTGGCAATTTCTTGATCAGGATTATTGGCTTCATCAATGGTATTTAAAAGTAATTGATGAGAACGATTGACGAGAGCTAACAATTGTTGATGGACTTGAAAAAGCTCAGGTTTAACGTTCAAGCTTTCAACACTTTTTATAAGATTATTAGATTCCTTAATTTGCTCTTTTAATACTTTTGCAAATTGCTCATTGCTATACTCTTGTGTATAGATGCCATCAAGACCATTGTTATAGACTCCTAGAATGCTATTCATATCTTCAATTGTTCCTTGCAGAGATTTATTGTACTCCTCAAGATACGCCCTATTCTCTTCTGTTACCCTAACCTTTGCTTCATCACCTTTCCCACATGCTGATAGAGTGCCGATAATTACAAAGCAAAGGAATATGAATGCATACTTTTTCATAGATTTCCCTCCATAAGGGGACAGTTATATCCCCTTTCATGTTATTTTTCAGGCGGTGTCGGAATATATAATAGTGGATTCTTAGCATTCGATTTGGCTCCATTCCAACTAGGCTGATGAATCTCAAAGTGTAAATGCTTTCCATATGATTGTCCGGTATTTCCCATATAACCTATGAAATCACCTTTTTTAACGGTTTTCCCTTGGGCTAAACCACGTTGGGCTAAATGAGCGTAAACCGTTTCAAATTCAAGACCGTCAATCTTATGTTTTATATAAACAACATTGCCGTAGGAGCCAGAAAGATATGATCTACTAACCACACCATCAGCAGCAGCTACTACAGGCACCGTCGGCCTTCCTCCGCCACCAATATCCACTCCATAGTGAGTTCCTCCTGATCGATTTCCGAATCCTGATGTAATTCGGCCGGTTGTAGGGAAAGTAAAACTACCTTCAGCAACAGGAATGGAACCACCACTTGGAACACCATTCTTAAACATAATTCCGCGGTTATAAACTTCATTCACATAGGAATTGGAATGGTTATAGCTCCGAATAGCTTTCTTAATTTTAGCTTCATCTTCTTTTTTATAGCCGCTGGCAGCTAAGTAATTCGCTGCAGTAAAAGCGGCATCTTCTAGTTCCCAGGGAGAAGCCTTACCATTGTTATTAGCATCAACCCCATACCCACCATGCTTCTTTATTTGCTGAACACTTGATATTAGATCAACGACCAGATTAAGAGGCCCTTCTATATTTCCTAATCTAGTAACCGAAAGTCCATTTCCACCTTTGTACGACCAGCCGAGCCAAGTTAATCCCATGAACTGAAAGTGGCCTTTAGCCCCAACGCTTGACCCCTTACTTGGGTCTGTTGCGGCCGGGTTTGTACTGAATTCAGTTTCTTGGGCATGAATTGACGCTAATATCCACCAATCCACGTTATATGCTGCGGCCGCTCTTTCATATAGCTCCTTATATTCCTCCGGATACCAGCCACCACCACCGGACCCGACTAGTCCGCTAAATGCCGATCCTTTTAAGTTTGGCCCAATACACGAAGCGGCATTCATCGAATTTTTATAGTAACACTCAATTAATCCTTCAAAATCGATTGTGAATTTTGGGAAGTTATCATCTATTTCTTTTAGCTGTTCTAACACATATTCCAGGTCTTTAGGTTTCACCAACCTGGCAAGTATGCCTTCCGGATTATCGACAATAAGAAAAGAAAGAAGACTTTCTCCGTTGTATGTAACGTTTGGTGCCCCTGAGTCATCAAGTTGATATAGTGTATATTTTTTATACGTATCTACGGTACATTCTTCAGTTGCTTGGGTTCCTTCTTTAACCCAATCACCAGTACTTAACGAATAAGAGAAAAAAGCGGTTGCATACATAGCACTAGCTTCAGTTACAACTTGTCTACTTGGCATGTCTTTCGTCGAAAAAGCCGTGCTGCTTTCAATTTCGTATTCAATCTCATTATTTTCTTCTGGTTTAGCATTTATACCATCTGTGTTCGTATTGACTGGCCTCTTACATGTAGTGACCGTCTTTGTCATTACCTTTTCCCCTGATGAAGTTCCATACTGGTATTCCACTTGCATAGTAGGATCTTTGAAATAATAATCAATTTCCTTATTGATTACATTGTAAAAATAGGTATGCACCTTCTGCCTATCCGCCTTTGTTTTCATAGGTTGATTCTTATATTTTTTATGCCAAGGCACATATGTTTTAGATTTAAGAGACTTATAGGAATATAAAGCTGGAGGAATAGCATCACTCGGTCTAATCATATCTAAAACTTGAGCTATGTATGATTGATTGACAGGCTGATAAGGTGACTTGTTTTGGCTTGCGCTCAAAACGCTGTATAAGTCACTCCCCACTTCTTCAGAGCGGTCGTCAATGACTTCTTTTATGGTTTGATCAAACAGCTTTTCTGCTTCATTCCTTTCGCCTCCTCGGCCAAACGTATCAAACTGAACCACACTTTCCATAATGATCAATAATAGGATAATCAGTAAGATGATAAGGAAGGCGTATGGACCGATAAAACCAACAATCGACTTAATGATAGCAGGGATGAGTTTTTGAAGAACCATCTTTAAAAGCTTGTATTGAGCCTTTAAGCCCTTAACAAACATATTTCTTACCCTCTTGTTCTTAAGGGCACTCTTCCCGATATTAGCCATCTGGCCAGCGGTTTGTTTTCCAATATCATTACTATTTTGATCGTTCAAACTATCCCTCCTTTCTTAAGAGAATCCTTTATGCCGGTTTTGATTAGCAGGAATCCATCCTCCCATTTTTTGTATTCCGTCTGCTACTCTATCACCAGTTGACTGACTAATCGGGTGATTATTTCTATCTATTAAACCCGCCTGGAAGTAGCTATCCGGATTGACCCGGGATGTATCGAAAGATGAATCAACCAATCTATAATTATTCGGGCCGCCTAACATGGCACCGGTGGTTTGCTGTAAATATCCGGTCGGATTGTTTAGCGGATTTTCAGGTAGAGAATACCCCCCAGCTCCATTGGGTCTTAGTCCTTCAGGAGAATTGAAGCGGTAACCGATTTCCCTAAACGATCCATTTTTCAATGAAGGATCTGCTTCTCCTAATGGACTAATTCTTTCAAAGTTTTCGTTACCTTTATCCATATACAGGCCACTGCCTTTGTTATCTTGGATCCATTTCAAATCTGCCCCAGGATACATATCTTTTAACCGGTCTAGACTAAGCCCGCCAAATCCGCCTTGCTCTTGTGAATTAAGCAAGCGACTCCTAGAAACCCCACTTAATGCATGTCCTATATTTCTTCCTGCTTCCCCTTTTCCAACCAATGCCCCAGCTGTTTCACCGAGATTGCCGAAAAACTCTTTCCGCTTCCCAATATCGCTAAAGGTATTTTTTATGCCGCCATTACCTTTTAGCTCACCAATCAATCCTTTAGAATTAACCCCAAAAGCTGCAACATTTCGTGAACCTTGAAGAAGACCGCCGGCTAATCCACTTCCTGCTTTCATTCCCAACATCGCTCCCGATGGACCCAATACCAAGCCCGCGGTCCCTCCAATCACTCCACCTAAACCTCCAACTCCTTTTTTCATCCCACTCCATAGTTTCGAATTTTTCCCATCAGCTAGAGCACTAATTTTAGTCCGCCCTTGTTGACTAATATTATTTCGTTGAAGGGCTGGCGCATTCTTCATATATTTAGAAAGAGCAGCTGCTGTGGCTAATGGTTTAACACCCATCATTCCTGTCTTTTCCATCGCTGAATTTGCATCTGAAAGATGGAGCCAAGATGTGATCATACTCGTTAATGGGATGAACATAATTAACATGACCATTTTAAAAACGGTTCCATTCACTCCGCTTAACAGTGTGGAAAATAGCAGAAAAATAGTTAGTAATAGTCCATGGAAACTTTGTAGAAAGACTATGCCAATTAAATCTCTCACCCAAGAATTGAACATCTTACTCGTAGAACTAAAAAATAATGACATTCCGGCAACCGGGCCCAAAACCAGCAGCATAAGAATCATAATCTTTCTAAAGATATAAATGAAATTCATAAAAAGAGCTAAAATCCATTCAGCAAAAAAGACTACTATATCCGTAAAGGTGAATTTCGAATTGCTTGTCATCATGCTAAGGGAATCAAATTTTAATCCATGAGAATCCATTAATCCTTTAAAACCGCTTAAAATACCTGCATTCAGGGAGAAAAGAGTTTCGATTATAAGATCAAAAGAATAGATAAAGACGGTAACAACCAACCACATTTTTACCTTCTCCCAGAACTCTGATCTTTGAGCGCCCCCTACTCCAGTGAATGCAAGTTTCAGAGATGATATAAGCATGGATAATAGTAAAATGATTGAAAAAACACTTTTGATATAATCAGTGAGAGGGGTAATAATTTTGTCAAATTCCTTCTGAGTAAAAATTCCATACACAAGAGTAGAGTCACTGGTGTCATTCCAGATACAATGAGGATTACCAAATACTAAAGTCGACAATGAATTTATCCCAGCAACTCCTAAGGCTGAATTGATAAAATCAATCGTATACGACTCAACGAGGGATGCATCCTCTTCTTTATACTTTTCAATTTTTTCTTTTGTTGAATAGTTATATATTTCTTTCCCGCAGCTTTGCGAATCATTTGAATTGGCCAGAGCTGGTGTATTCGCAAATGTAAGGATAAATATTAAAAGGATTATGATTTTCTTCATGGATTCACCTCCCATCATTAAAGGAAGAGAAAATCGTATGTGTTATACGATTTCTCTTCTTCTTTCGTTCACTTTTTTTCCTCTAGTACCACTCACGACCCACCCAGTCGCACTCTTCATGGTGCTCTGAGTTCTATTTAATGTCTCTGCCATCCGGTCACTGCCTGTATTCGCATTATGATTAAGCGCTGAATAGGCAACATACGCATCAGGATTTATTTTCGAAGCGTCAAAAGTAGAATCGACAATCCGATTAGGGGATTGCGCCGCCACTAAAGTAGATTGGTCAATTATGCCGTCCCGGTTTCCTCCTCCTACAATATAAGAGTTGCCCGTTCTCATAAGATAAGGAGTTGATCCTGGTAGGCCTACTGTTGTATTTTGAGGACTCCCCTCAAAGCCACCACCTGTTGGGATTCCTGCAGCATGATTAGGACTCTCTTGAATCCCTGCACTTGGAACGGAAACGAGGGTACTGCCTGTATTTTGAATACCTGCGCTTGAAGCGGGACTGAATGTACTTCCTGTATTAATCGGTTGAATGCCTCCTGAAGCTTGTATCGAGTCAGTTCTCATAATTCCTGGCCCCATGGCTGCCCCTGGTGCATTAGCTGTTATATTGGAAGTCATAGTGGTAGTGCCTCCGCTATTGGTATTCATCCCACTATTGAAACCTTGTGTACCATTAGATAGACGATAACTCCCGTTAGGTTGCAGTTGGGGAACCCCTTGTTGTGCATTTCCCAATCTAAAAGAAGTGGCTCTGACTGAACCGTTTTTCAGAGTTGAATCTGCTGCTCCCTTAATCCCTACTTGAGACCATTGCCCACTTTGATCCTTCATATAAAAGGCTGATGATCGATTTGTTTGGACATTCATTACCTCTGCCCCGGGGTTTAGCTTAGAAATCTGTTCCCACGTCTGGCCACCTGCCCCTCCTATAGCTGGAGAAGCATGCGTTAAATCATTTCTGGACACACCGCTTAGCCCATGGCCAATTCTTCTTCCCATCTGGCTTAACGCTTGTGACCCTGTCATACTCCCTAGAGACTCACCAAGATTTCCTGCAAATTCTCTTCTTCGGTCGAGGTTACCCATAAAGGCTCTGAAACCAGCCCCATCAGCGCCGCTGTAGGCAGCTGCTTCTTTTACAGTACTAAATGTGTTCATCAATCCTGCAGCTGTTCCTCTGGAACCTTGTAGCACACCTTCCGCAACCTTCTGTCCAGCTTTTGCACCGGCCATGATTCCTAGGGGGTTCATCGTCACAGCTCCAGCGGCACCACCAATGAATGCACCTACTGCTCCGGTTCCTTTCTTAACTGCTTGCCAAGAAGAGGAGTTTGATCCAGTGGCTAATGAAGATATCCTTGTGGACTGTGAATCACTTCCGCCACCAGCATTTATTAAACTGTTTTCTGCAGATGAAGCAAGCGTTGAATTAGATCCAAAGGTTGAAAGGTTTCCTCCTCTAATGATGTTCCCAGCCTGATTTGCTACCATCATGGTAGTCATAATACCGCCTAATCCTGTCATGGTTAGAGCTTGTCCAAGTTTAGTAGAAGAATCTCCAATGTTTAACCATTTTGAAATCATCCCACTAACAGGGATGAACATCATCATTAACCCTAACTTCATGATTACTCCTGCTCCGAGAGCTGAGAAGGAAGCAAAAGCGAATAACACAATGGCATGGATAGATTGGAGGAATGTATTTCCGATTAATTCTTTGGTCCATACACCGAAAAATCCTCTGGACTTATTGAACATCAATGAATAAGCTGCAATTGGTCCCATAACCAAAAGGACAAGAATAATGATTTTTCTAGATATATAGACAAAGTTCAGGATTGCTGACAAAATCCATTCAGCTAAAAAAGTAATAATCAGGGACATTACACCAAATACATTTTTCATATCCTCGAAACCGGAAATAATAGAAACTCCGTCGATTTCAACACCGCTTTTGGTTAAAACATCCTTAATTCCAATAATGACAGCTGTATTCAAACCGAAAATGATATTGGTAAACTGAGTAAAAAACACCATGAATAATGCAGAGACCATCCACATTTTAGAATCCTGCCAAAAATCAGCCCTCGATTGAGGATTCATGGAATTAAAGCCTAGCTTTAATGCAGAAAGCAGAATCGCAAGTGTCAATATCGCAACATAGGCACCAGCAAACAATTTAAGCATAGGATCAATAATTTTCTCTCTTTCCTGGACCGTAAAAATACCATCATTAGAAAGAGTGTCATTTTTATCCATCCAAACGCAGTAGGGATTACCAAAGACCAAAGTGTTCAGTCCGGCAATTCCTCCGATGTTAAACATGTTTTCCACCTGGCTTACCATGAACTTTTCTGCCATATTTGCATCGTTTTCTTTGAAGTCTTTAATCTTTTCATTTACCTTCTCATCAATTAATGGATTTCCACATGACCAAGTGTAAGAAGGAACGAGATCTGAATTCCCACTTGTCTTTGATTCAGCTAAAGCAGAAGGAGGAAAAATTGAACTAAGAATGCAAAATATCAGGAGAGATAGTAGGATATTCTTTTTCATTTCCTACCTCACTTAACTTCCAACACTGATATTTTGATTCGTGTTGAGGTAAACCCATTCATCAGGAGTCGGCTCACTCCGAAAATAAACGATCTCCTTACCCGCCTTTAAAAGCACATCCCCTGTATCTGCAGTTCGTATCATTTGGCCAACCTCCTCTGAAAAGCGGAAGGTCTCAAGTATAGGTTCTATGTCTTGGTCTGACTGTTTTAGGAAAGCCACTGTATTTAATTGAGCAATAATATCCTGTGCTTCTTGACTGCGATGGAACATTTCATAACGCTGAGAAACGATGGTCATACTTACATTCCATTTCCGTCCCCTCGCAGACAAAAGTTTAAAGAACTCCAACATACTAGGATACTTTAGCTGCATCCAGAACTCATCGGCCACTACCCGCTTTTTTGTTTTAGGATCATTTTTAATAAAACGATTCCAGGTCCAAATATTTAGAACATGTTGCGCTAAGGGTCTCTCAATTCCATTCGAAGATAGCCGTGAGATATCAAAGCAGATAATTGGTGCAGTATCCAAATCAACATCTTGCTCCGTAATTAATTCCGTTTGGCCATCAAACATTCCAAATGCCCGCCCAGCTGTAAAAAGAGTGATAACGCTTTTTAACTCCTCTAGATTAGGGGTTCCTTCCTTCATCCTCTTTTCAATTTCATGTAGGACGTCGGAAATGGTTGGCATCTCAACATATTTCTTAAGCCAGATAATGTTTCCTTGCTCATCTACTTCTTGTTGCTGTATAAACAGGGATTCCGGGTCTTCTGTAATTCCCTTGTCGTGATAGAGTAGATTTAGTATTTCATCTAGAATTCCTAACTCTGTAGGAGTTAAGCTTGCACCTGCTACCCCAGTGGCAGCTTCTTTCATAACTTTAAAAAACTCGATGGCTTCTTTAACCTTTTCATTGATGTTTACTTTTTCCTGGATGTATTCATCTTCTGTATTTTTGTTTATTACTTCTTTTTCAACATATATATCTAATGGGTTGATTCTGCTGCTTTTTCCTTTATAGGTGTCCGATCTTAATTCGATGACACATCCACCTAATGCACGAGTCAATCCTGTGTATTCAGGCTCAACATCAAAAATCACAACTCTGTTTATTCCATCACTGAAGCCACGGCCAATAATTTGCTTAACAAAAACACCCTTACCGGCTCCAGACTCCCCAAAAATGCCCACATTATAATTGTTCAGTTTCTTATCAAAGTTGTTGTAATAAACGTATTCGTTACCATACACACCAATTGGCATCCCACCGGTGTGGTTTAGTTTAGAAGAGGTGTGTGGGAAGATGGCAGTTAAAGCAGTTTGATCTAGATTTCGAGAGGTGTTAGCTAAAAAATTATTTCCAAGAGGCAACGTACAAAGAAATCCTTCCCTTTGCCGGCCATAAGCATTAATTAACTCAATAGATTCACCACCCAGTGTGGTCTCGACATCAACACATTTTTGGTTCAACTCAGTAAGTGAATCTGCATAAACCGTAGCTGTAATACTTGCATAGTATAGTCCGTTTTGATTGTTACGGATTTGGTCCCTTAAAAACTTACTATCTTGAAGTTTTTGCATGGATTCTTCCATTCTTGCACCATTCTCGTTTTTAGCAGCAGAGTGGAATACCGTTTCAAGCTGGTCTATCTTATTTTTCAACTTCCTTACGGCCTCAGTACGATGGAATGGTTCAACAAGCACCGATACATCAATGTCATTTCCCATAAATAATCCTTCTAGCCAATTAATACGAACTGTTCTGGGGTAACCACTTGGTTTCACAAAGATGGTTCTGCCATATTTGATATTCCCTAATCCTGATTGAATGGTGAAATAGTCATCTAAAAAAGTGACTCCATCATTTAAAGCATTATCTATTAAGGAAGGAAACGATAATTCTTTATCGTTATTAACTGGCTTCGGAGACTCCAGCTGTTTCTTCTTGAACAGTTTCATTATTATCCATAACCTCCCCTATATCTTGAACTAATTCATCAAACCCCGGTAAAGTAGTAGGATCTGCAGTAATAAAGCTGGTGATCTTTTCTTTACCACTTTGGACCACAGATTCAATTGGATGAACCAACATACGGTCGCGGTTTAAGGCTCTCTTCAAGACTTCCATCGCTTCCAAAGAATTCAAAATATCACTTTCAATTTTTGCCCGGGCTAACATTTTCTGAACAATAACCGCCTGTTGATAAAGGGTTTCAGCGATTTTCTTTTCTTTTTGGGCGGCGGTTAATTTCCCCATTTTAGACGGTTCATATATGTAGCTCACAACGTAAAAGACGTTTCTGGTTAAACGAAAGTCATTGATCGTACGAGATTTTATATGGCTAATAACCCGCTCGTTGTATTCTCTGGTTTGTGGATTGACGGCTTCTAAATTTTCCTTAAATCGAACTTCCTCTTTTCTTAGATCTTGCCTTACAGCTTGACCTAATATTTGGACTGGGAAATTGATGACTCGAAATAATGATTGATACCCTAAGATAATACTCTGGCGTTCGCTCGCATTAAGAAGGTCAAAGTTAACAAAATCAGTTGCAATGATTAAAGAGTACTCATTTTTTGACTTTTCGAAGATTCCATACTTAATGTCCTTTAATCCAATTAGATCTTTAAGCGACTCTCCGCTTGGTTTCTCTGGTTTAGATTTTTTCTCAGCAACCTCTGCGTAACCATTTTCCGCTTCCTGTTGTTCTTTTAGATATTGTTTTCTTTTCCATCCAGCGATCGGCTCATTATTATCCATTCTCTTTTTTGCAACAACCAAGAAACCTAAAACAGAAAGAGTAAAAACAGTGGAAATCATTATGAAAATATTAAACATTTTACCCTCCTTTTTTAGGGATGATAGATTTTTTGAGATCGATGATATTTAATTTTGACAAGGATAAATTCTGATAAATACATCTCATATTTATCAAGTTTTACATAAGCAAGGGCAATGGCTGTTCCGAGCATAAAGACAGAAAAGGAAAAACGTAAAATCCCATCTAGAATTCCTACAACAAAGGGGATATTACCAAATACGAAGTTAGCTAAAGCCAAAAATATAGTGGGAAATACAATCATGAACTGCCTTTTGGAAAAGATGGCTAAAATTTCTTTCTCCTCTTCTGTCAGGTCTATGGGTACGATAATTTCCAATTGTTCATACCTCCTTTAAAAAAGAAGAGTGGAAAACTCCACCCCTCCCTTACTTTGTTGCTATACCTGCAATAGTGTCTGATAGATAATAGGCCGCGTAAAAAACAAAGGCTCCACAGCAACAGCTAATTAATGAGATCCATACAGTACGCATCTTCGCTGCACTAATTGATCCAAAAATAATGAACAACGTAATAATTAATATTGCTAAAGTAAACAACAAACCGCCAATACCACCTACTAGCTCAACAACTTTCTTTACAGCATTGTATAGGTTATTACTTTTATTTGTTGAGTAAATTGCATTAGTTAGACCTAAATACGCAATGTTATTAAACAAGCTATATAAGTTCATTCCTTCACCTCCTTTTAACAAAAAAAACGGAAGAACACACAAACAGGTTTCAAGCCTGAATGCGGTTCTTCCGCTTTTATTTCAATATTTAATTTCTACTATGATTCTATAAGAATTTGACATTTATGTCAATATATTCTTATGTTATCTGTTGCCGAAATGGCGTGTCATATCGCGGTTGAAATGAACGGTAAATACTTTTCCTAATTCATTATCTGCCTTATAAGTATAATATAGCGTAGTATTCCCCAGGAACTCGTGGTTATACCTTAGGTTTTGGATCACAAGTGTAATAAATAATTTATATTGTGATTCATCAAGCAGCGCTTTATCGTTCTGTACCTTCGGATCTATACCTTGCCCATCCACCATAATTTCCTTATCTGGAACCTCGTAATTCATTCTCTGTAATGAATAATTTCGAGTATGAAAACTGAAAGTACCTTCTAACGTTTGTGTGAACTTCCTTTTATACTCCAAATCATTCGATAGTTCTAACTTAATTTGTTGAGCCAATGCGATGTTTTCTTTTTGATACGATTTAATATTAGTTTTATTATCCATAACGTCCTCCTGTAATATCCTATTATTCGTCTTTTAGTTCGGAATCAATGTCTTGCGAAGCGAGGTTAACAATCCACTATCTTCGTCCCTTATGTACGAAAAGCTGGCTACTTTATCCTGAAAGTCGTCATTACTGTATTTAATAAGATGGGTTAATAGTTTTACAAAGTTATAAAACGATTTCCCATTAACGTTATTTTCAATACTTTTATTAACTTTTGGATATTTTTCGGATTGACGGATTTTGAAACTCTTTATTCCATCGCAAGTCTCGATATTTATTTTGATTAACTTGTAATTACGGGTATGAAGGTGAATTGTACCTTCTGAGTTAAAATTAAAAAAGCTTTGTAAATCGTGATCAGATAATAGCTCGTTCGATAACTTGTTTGCTAAAGCGGCATTCTCTAGCAAAAAGGTGTTGATATTAGACAATTTGTAAATCCTCCTTATGATTTTTAGTGCTTTTTGCCTACCCGAACGGATTATCCTTATTAATCTCATTTTTTTAAAAAATTTTTCTCTATTTTTTCATGAAACTAAGAACATTATAATACAAAATATTCCTTTTGCACTATGTTTTAGTAAAATTTCCATATATTTTTTTAAAAAAATTCGACAATCCTCTTCAAAATAAGCGCTACCTGCACCCCTCTCTACATTTTCATCGCTATAAAAACATAGAGAGGGAAACAGATACAAAGTATCTTTTCCCTTTTTCATTACATCACTGCAACTGTTGCATTTTCCTCAATATCTTGGTGATAACCAAGAGCCTCCAATTCTGGGTCCAAGTATTCTTCAACATGAAACTTGTCCGCTGTAATAAAATGTCCTGATACTATAACGACATCCCCATAATATCGAGGGACCTTAGGACCAACCATCTCAACTGAATGGTCTCCGTACTTTAAGGTAAACCCATTATCGTTCACATCCACTTTCCCAATCATGGTATGTATCCCTTCAATCATGGTTTTAGAGGGAGTAGCAGTGATCATCCTGGCTACTTTATCTCCGTACTTTTTAGAAATAGCTCTAAACTGATGGTCAGGCAGAACACTCTCCTGAGCTGGATGTTCATCTGTAAAGACGTTTACTTGTTCAAAATTAACCAGATTGTGCATGCTTTCATAAATCTCTGCAAGGTCCACGCTTTCTTCTTCAGATGTCAGCGCAATTAGCTTATCAACATTTGCTAAAGTATCCTCAGTAGGGATACTGTATTCTACCTCTGGGTTAAAGCTATCAGCTGAGAATACCGGGATATCCGATGTTGTTTCCGGTTTTTCAGGCCCAATGGTAGATATAGCTGCTTCTCGGATCAAATCCCCATATTCACTATCATCTTCAAATAAAGAAGTTTGAACGGACGGGGTTTGAATGGAAACTGGCTGCATATTTACATCCCAAGTAAATTGCTGCGGCGTGTTCCATTTCCTTGCTTTTCTTTCGTATGCTGCTTCGGTAAATACAGGAAGCATGCCAATTGCGACAATAATCCCGAAAAAGATCAGAATTGCATGTACACCATTAATCATTTTTTCTTCCTCCTTAAAAAAGTTAAGCTTATATATAAAAAAGCCCATTAAGGAAATGAACGCAAATTGCATCACTTCCCTAATGGGCTTGAATATTATTTAAACTGTCTTCAGTAATTAGTATATACGTATCTCCCGAATTGGAGCTTAAAAGTAAAACGACGAACTCTCCTTCCGCATGGAAAAAGATAAAAAATCAAAAGAAATATATATACCTATATTAGCAAAGTTATCCAAGTTTTTCAATAAATGATCGGGTAAATATAACTTTACAACTAAAATAGTAACGTTTGACCAGCCAAGACTTTTGATTTTTTGTCATCTCGCTCTATCACTTTTCCACTGAAAGATGGAGTACTCTCAGTAGAACTGATAGACTCAACTATTGGTGAAGAGGTATCTTCGTGAATGATATCTATTTTATCCACTTCATCGGAAAAATTACCGGCTTCCTCAATTTCGTTCATCAGTTCATTTTCAGTAATATTTATCACTGTCTCATCATCTTCCAACAAAATAATATCCTCATCATCCAACAATACAACTTCTCCCTGATAAAAATCTTCTGCAACTTCCTCTAAAATAGGAAACTCTAAAGATTCAACATCAAGGGTATCTAAGACAATGACTTCTTCGTTCCCTTGTATTTCAATGACTTCCTCATTTTCATCTATTTCTATATCAATTTCTTCTAGGTGCTCTATGTTCTCCGCTATAGATAGTGATTCTGGCAAAGGAGATGTAATTTCCCACACCAACTCAGCTAATTTCCCTTCAGCTTCAATTCGATTCTTATAGTCTTCATCCGTATCTCTATCTTGTCTTAATGGTATGACGTCCTCTTCTATCAGAAGACATCCACCTTCCTTTTCAAAGGTTTCAGGTTCAAAGTATAAACCAAAAGATTGAAAAGCAGCAGGATCAGTTAAAAGGTTATTTTCAATAACTTGAAGATTATCATTAATTTTTTCTTTTAAATCCGCACAAACATTTGGAACCTGTTCCAACAGTTGTCCGATGGCCCCCTTTATGGTTGGTGATGATAAAGGATTTTCTAAAAAACCACCCCATCTTGCAATCCACCAACCAGACTTTCCCTCATGCGACAGTACTTGCACTTTAAAGTTATGATGATCAGCATAGCGTTTTAGCCAGGCAGGCATCTCGCCTGTAAAGTATGCACGCACTAACTTACTCCTCTCCTTAGGATGGAATTGAAGTTTTAGCGGTTTTTTTTCGTAATAATTACGCTTGGGTGATTCCCCCTTTTTACTCTCAATCCACTCAATAATTAGTTTTTCTGAAGCTGGATTAAAAATGGGTTCCATTATACTTCCTCCTAAAAAATATGTTATTATGAAACAAAAATTTCTTCTCTTTTAGTGCCTGAAGATAACATGTCAGCAGCAAAAGCCTCATAGTCAATTTCATCTGGCTCTATACCCTCGTCACCTTCAAATTCCTTAGCGATTTCTTTAAAATCTAATTCTTTCCGATCAATGGCCAGATCAACACCTGATTGCTTGGATAAAACCAACCCGTGCATATTGGCATCTATAGTCCCGACCGAAATTAGCCAATGAATATCCACTTCAAAACGCTGCCCCCATCTGACGGCACGTGAATAACATTGCTCGATCTTTTTGGAATTAAATTCTAAATCATACAAGAAGACAGCACGTGCTTCAGTTAATGTGTATGACTCCGCCCCGGTTTTAGTCGTCATGATTAAAATTGATAGATTATCATTTGGATCTTGAAATCGATTCATCAGTTCAAACCGGTACTTCATATCAACAGAGCCATGAATATATCCTGCAGACTTACCAGGCAGTATTTCATCTAGGAGGACACCTAATTGTTCGGCGGTTGCTTTATGAGAAGTAAAGACCAGCATTTTCTTCCCTGCTCTTAGATAGTTTTTTGCTTTATCGATTAGATATCGAATTTTGGTAGGCTGCTCTGTCTTAGAAGGCTTGTATTCCTCGAATGTCCATGGACAGCTCGCTGCTTGACGAAGTTTTGTTAACCACGAACATACCTGTATGGCATTTATTTTATATTTTTCGCCTCTAAATTCCGCGGCCTCCCTTTTTGCAAGCTCCTGTTTATACCACTCTTTGAATTGAGTGAGGATATTGTCATAAAGATCTTTATCTGCTTTAATCATGTCAAGATGCCTACGTATATGTTTTGGCTTAGGCACCTTTATATAAGAATTAACGTCTTTGTCTTGTTTGGTCTTTCTTAGCATTAAGGTATCTAATAGATTCCATAATTCCTCTTGATGAGAAACACGTGATTGAATAGAATCTGTCTCAAGCAAAGTCTTGGCATGGCCCCCACCGTAATAAACACCAAAGTGTTCTTCTCCTACTTTTCCATGTCCTTGAAAAGGTTCACGGAAGAGAGGATCTTCAAAATGAGAACCACAACCTGTTAACCAAACTAACTGCCAAAACAGATCTGAAGATCCATTTTCAGCTGGAGTGCCTGTCAATATTGTCCGCCGTTTAGTTTTCACTCTGCGAACGACTGACTTACTCCTTTGAGAATCTCCATTTTTTAAATAGTGGCCCTCGTCTACAATGGCGGCATCATATCCTCTATGAAAGTAGGAGGATAAAGACTTTTTTCGCTCTTTAATAACGGTAAATCCACATTTACAAAAGAGTGCTTTATTCTTCCAATCATTATGGCAACAAGGGCATTTTACCGGGAGTCTATCCATCGAATAGCGCTCACTTTTCGGTACCGCTTTCTCGTTGCAAATATGGCAATATTGTAAGCTTTTATTAAAGTTCAAAGCACTTGTACAAGTCGGACAGGATTCATGCTTTATTGGTGCAAACACAATTCTTCCCTGAGACCATTTTTCATAACTGACAATATGAATCCTCTTTGTTGAGTGAAGATCTGCAGGGTTTTTAAGTTGTATATACTCTTCTTCCAAACCGAGTACCTTTATTTCACGGATCCAGTCATTTAAGTTACGGCTCATGCTTATAATTAAAATCTTGTCATTATCCGGATTAGCAGTCGCTCCAACTAAAGATGTCAACGTTTATGTGTAGCATCCCACTCCGTAGAGTGGGGTAGCTACTACCCATTACGGGTGCGATAGGTAAGTGTTTGAGGTTATCTCCGACTTTTCCCCCGCCTCACACCGTACGTGCAAGTTTCCCTGCATACGGCGTTCCATCGGATACGTAGGATAATAAAATCCCGAACTAATATGAGCCTTGCGACTCAAATAGTCTTAATTTTGCTTTAGCAACATGTTAATTACTTCACTCTACCCATTTTATTAATGCGTACATTTCTATATTTTAATATCTTCTTAGATGCTTTCTCGTCTACATATTTTCTTGGTTCTTCATGTGAATGAATCAGTTTATGACATCGATAGCACACTGAAGCTAGGTTAGAGACTTTATTGACCTTATTAATAGGCAAAATTGAGTTGATATGGTGACATTGATAGTTGCTCCATAGGGTTAAACCACAACATTTGCACTTCCCCTTGTCTCTGATGTATGCATATTCCTTATTCATAACATACTCAAAGTTATACAGCCTTTTAGGATTCTGATGCATATTTGCTATGCGGAGTTTTAGCTCCTCATACTCAAATATAGTACCCATCCTCAATAGCGGAAGCTTCTTATCAGTTTTGTTCTCATATTTCTTCCTACCTTCAGCTGTATAAGGAGAAAGAGTATCAGAAGCTCGAAGGGCCTTAGTACTAGGGGTGAAGGAGAATTTGGTGATACCAATCTTCACTCCATGTATCTTCAGATAGTAGAGCCTATCCCTTCTTTTCTCGTGTCGTGTAATCCTATTGTCTAATTCGTTAGCCCTCATGGTCAGCGATTTCCAACGTCCTTTACCTCCGTTAATTCTCTTGAAGGTTTTGTGCGTCTGGAAAGCCAGCCTCCCATCCCAAGCTTTGAAAAAGTTGGAGCAATTTGCAATGCTATAGTATTCTGCTAACCCAACAATAATTGAGTTAATCTTCTCAATTTGAAGTCCTCTATCTTCAGCTTTCATTTTATGATTACTCGCCAGTTTCCTGATTTCTTTCTTTATGCGCCTAACTTTCTCATTAGTCTTCTTGATGTTAGGAATCAATTTCCCAACTATTTTCTTTGAAGTATGAGACTTCTCGGCAAAGAATTCGAAACCTAGGAATTTTGCTCGCCTTTCACGTATGTTTGTAATAAGAGTTTTTTCCTCTGACAAATTAAGAGAAAGCCTATGTTTAAAATATTTGGTTATTTCATTTAAACATTTTGTAGCCTTTTCTTTGGTTTCACAGAATATTACCCAATCATCCGCATATCTCACTAGAATTACTCTTTCATGTCTTTTCCTGACATATTTTAGTCCGTGGCTCCGATGTTTATGTTTCGGATCCTCGGCAGACGGATGGTGTAAGTATTTTTTAGCAATCATCCAGTCAAAATGGTTTAGATAAATATTTGCAAGTAGCGGTGAAATGATTCCGCCTTGCGGAGAACCTTTCTCCGAGGGATATAACTTACCGTCTTCTTCAAATATTCCCGATTTTAACATTTTTTTGATGATTGATAGAATTCTCTTATCTTTAATCCCAATTTCCCATAGCATAGTAATTAACTTGTTGTGATTGATGTTATCGAAGAATCCTTCAATGTCACCTTCAATCACCCAATAGGTTTGACTCCTGTTTATTCTATCTAAGACTTCTGCCATAGCTTGCTTGGCATCCCTCATTGGTCTAAAGCCAAAGGAATGTTTGAAGAATTTTGCTTCTGCTATTGGTTCAATTACTATACGAGTAACTTCTTGGATAATCCTATCTAGTACAACAGGGATACCTAGAGGTCTTAGTTTATTGCTATTTTCTTTTGGGATTCTTTTACGTTTAACAGGCAATGGATTGTAATTTTGTATGCTATTTTTGATTTCCTGCATTAATTCCTCATAAGGTTTTTGAAGGTAGTCGTCAATGGTCTTCCCATCAATTCCCGCCGTTTTACTTCCTTTATTGGATTTAATGTTATGAATTGCTGTCATGATAGTCTGTTCGTTGCACATGAGTTCTACAAGATTGTAGAAAGGTTCTTTGTTTTCTTTAGCTAATGCGTGCATTTCATCTAGGGTATTTTGTAAGTCTTTTTCAGTACTCACACTACATGCCTTAACCTTCACTCTATCAACTCCCTTCTTACTAATAGAAGGTCGTGAGTGAATTAACTGTTTTACTCCCACATGGTTCGTTTCCATGTAGCGTCTGCAAAATTAACATATCCGACTAGAGCCCTTCGCTACGTTGGTTTTTCCTCTCAATACCACTTCCACAGCTTTTCGTCTGCTTTATAGGTACGTCAATGAGCCAACGATCATAGCTACTACGACTCTGCTGCCACTTTCTACATTTCATAGATTCCCAAATTCTCCATGTAGAAAGCTTCAAACGTTCCATTATTCTTATCCCTTATTTTGCTTCCCTTAGAAGCCCTCTATACACCGTCAGCGAATCAAATCGATAATAACCATAACCGATAAGATTGGGTTACTTATATGTTAGGAAAGCACATAAGACCCGATTCCGAGATTAGGTAATGCTCTTCATCCATTGCTGAAAATCATCCTTTTAATTAGGGTAGAATGACACATGGGTTACGATGCGTACATATCAAGGGTTCGATTTCACTCTTCATAGGAAACTTTTAAGGACACCCGCCTTATTACTTACCATCCTAACTAGGCAAGCAGAGTGACGACTTCACCTGGCTCTCAGACCCCTAACCTTTTGGGAGGATAGGCGCATGCAGGAGTATTAGCAAGAGTTTTATTGGTTATTAACTCTTAATAGGATTTTCACCTATTGATTCAGAATAATAGTTAGGGATATTAACTTCCCCCATCATTTCCCGTTTTTACGCGGTTATAGATGAACGTTTCGCACTTCCCAACCCCATGTCAAAGCACAGGAAAAGTCTTTGATTCGCAATCATTAGAGCGGCTCCTTCTTTTTGGTATGGAGCTAATTGCTTCCCATCTGATAGGATGCCACCATATTGACTTTCCACTAAACCAAAGGCTCTTTTATACCGTTCCGAAGCTTTAACGTCCTCTAAGGATTTACTATTCCAATGGAATTTTTTCAATTTAGCATTTAGGACATTTTGCACGTGCCCAATTGAATCACCAGCTATATTTAAACCCCATTCATTTAAGGCACTCACAGCAGGATTATCCACGAGCTCTTTATTCGCATACTTTACCTGATGGTGCCAAGAAAGTGGATTAGTGGTTCTGTAATGAGTCTTTTCTTCCCCATTTCTATTTGTTACGGTAAAACTAAACCGTAGTTCATGATTATTTGAACAAAATAAACATTCATTCTTCGTAAGCTCTTCTTTCATTGAATTGGTTTTAAAATCGATTCCCTTATTGGTATAGAACATTTTTGTCATAATAGAAAAAGCACCACGCAAGTAGCGCAGTGCTTTTCACCCCCTTCAGATTATTTCTGCATTTGCCCAACAAGTGCTCGAATGTGATCCGTTTGTTCACAGGCGATGGTAAGTGGAGAAGTTTTATCCTTAAACAGAATTAAAATTTCCTCTGTTCGGAATAAGCTTGCTGCTAACTCAACATATTCAGCGTTAACCGCGAACTCAAACTGTTCACCCTCACACATTGCTCCTAGCTGCTGAGTCAGAATACTCTCTAGATCAATTTTTGTTTTAGCTCCTTCTGTTCTAAAAGTAATGACCGGGCGACTTGGTGCCAAACGTCTGGCTCTCCTACATAATTCAATTAATTCCATCCGATCAAACGTCCATTTCGTACCTGCCGTATCTTTATCACTGTAAGATCGATCAATATCAGGAAACTTCCCTGCCAATAATCTGCTCACAGCTGTTGTTAATCCAGCCTGAAATACTAAAAGTGTCCTGGCCTCATTGATACCAATTGATATTTCACTATCTGAAGGCAACAAATCTGCTAATCCGCAAATGCTTTCTGTAGGTATTGAGAATTGCATACCCTCAAACCACTTTACTTTTTCTGAGCGCAATGTGACTGCTCTGGCACCATTGCTGGCTCTTATCAATACTTCCCCCGTATCATCCATAGCAAAATATAATCCTTGAAGACAAGGGTTTGCTTTCGCCATTTGGGAATTGCTTAATGCTGCAAAGGGCGGCATTGAACGGGAGAAGGAATGTAAGATTCCAGGTTCCCAGGTAACAGTCTCAATTGTTTCCGGAATATCAATTAACGGTGCTGTCTCAGCTAAGGTTTCACAAGCAATTTTTGAAGATCGGCCCCAGCGTAAATTTAGAAGGCTACCTTCTAACTCCACAATGATTTCTTCATCCGAAGGCAGAGCTGAAACCTTTAAATCAAGTTCCAACATAGAAGTAGCAATATCTAAATTTCCTGTGATCTCTGCTTCAATCTTTTTCTCTGCGCGATAGGTAACCTTTTGATATTATCTCCAGGTTTTCCCCCGCCTCACACCGTGCATGAGACTTTCGAACTCACACGGCGTTCCATCTTTCTCCAAATACACTTTTTCTATAAGTTAATGTATGATTTGTTGTTTCCTAAATGGCAACCTTACCGATAAGTGGCATACCTTCGAACTTTCTAAGGAAGTTTATCTTATCGATTTGTTCCTTATTCAGTGAGTATTTTTGTATGACCTGCATGAGTTTTGCCTCACTTTTTATTCTTATCATTTTGTGTATCTCATCCACTAAGATAATTAGGTTTTGGTATCGGTCATCTCCCGTTTCCCTGAAAGGGATGATGTGATGACATTCCCATCCTTGCTTACCTAATACCTCTTTAGTGATTGCACATTTTCCGTTCTGTGAAATAAACTTTGAAATCCGATTGTCGTTATATTCAATGGATTTCTCCGGATTGTACTTTGACATAACATAATGAAGAATATTAGGGTCAATTTTTATTAACCGTTCGTGTATAGCCTTTCTTCCTTTGACTGTGAAATCACAGATATCTTTTCCGATGTTCATAGGGCTTACATGTCTCTGGGCGAAAATTGGAGCCAAAATTTTGTTTTGGATCGCTTTCTTCTTCCAATTGTATCCCTTATACCTTTCGGCTAGATATTTGTCGTATTTCAAATCGTTTTGGGAAGACCACCTATCTTTAAGGCGATTTTTCAAGGTTTGACGACAAAGAAAGTCAATATCTTGTAAATCTTCGGTTATGTTTGTTGCCATGTTGTAATAGTTTTGTATACCATAGATAACCGAATTATAGTTACTTACTTTCTGCCTATTAGGATTCCTTTGAATTATCTTAATGGCATCTTTAATTTTAAGTACTGCATTATTCTTAGCCTTTTCCGTCATATTACTGGTTACAACCCATTTTTGGTCATACTCGGTGCTGAGTCGAGTTAGTTTTCGACATCTCCCAGTTGTTTTGACTCTTTTAGGATTGTCGACTGCCGTATCTGATACCTTGACCTTTTTGGCTACTGTTCTTTTACTCTTCAGCTTGACCCTCAGTTTAATTCCTAAGAATTCTGAGTATCGCTTTTTAAGGTTGACAATCTTTGACTTCTCCTCAGAACAATCGAGCTTGAGCCGAGTCTTAAGAAAGTCTTTAACAGCGAGTTGGATCAATTTGGCCTGGCTAGCAGTTCGACATAGTATTTTGAAGTCATCTGCATATCTTACAATGAATAATTCCTTTAGTTTGGAATTGGTTCTTAGTGCCCTATATTTCTTATCATTTACGCTATATGGTTTTCCTTTGTTAACTCCTCTGATACATTTTGCGGGAAAGCTTTCCCACTGGCTACTAACCCACCAATCCAGTTCGTTTAGAACTATATTGGATAGCAGCGGAGATAGAATTCCACCTTGAGGAGTACCCTTGGTCGGCTTTCCTTCTCCAGAGATTTCTGCTTTTAACATAGCAGAGATAATAGATAATAATCTTTTATCTCTTATCCCCATAGCCCACATTTGTTTAAGTAGTTTGCCATGGTTAACGTTGTCAAAGAAACCCTTTATATCAACGTCTACACAGAAATGAGTCCCTGTAATATTTATCAGTTGTGTTACCCTAGCAATAGCATGTTTAGTACTACGGTTAGGTCGGAAACCATATGAATGAGGGTGAAATTTTGCCTCACAGATAGGTTCTAAGATTTGTAAGATACATTGCTGAAACAGTCTGTCCCACATTGTAGGAATACCTAGAGGTCTTTCCTTGCCATTGGGTTTCGGAATCATTTTCCTCCTAACAGGCTGTGGCCTGTAGAATTGAAACATGTTCCTAATTTTCGTGACTACTTCTTCAACATTCAACTTCTCCAGGTCCTTAATGGTAATACCATCAGTTCCCTTCGTTTTGCTACCAGTATTTCTTTTGATATTACGGTAAGCAAGTCTAATGTTTTCCTTTGTTGCCATTAATTCAATTAAATTATAGAATTTTTCCCCTTCTTGACTTTGCGAATATAGGTTATCAAGTAATTCCTGAACCCCATAGTATTCGTTATGCCTCAATTTCTTCTTCGAATTCAAGTCGGTACCTCCTTGCAAACGTTTTTGTTTGCTCAGATAAACCTTTCTTAGTCTTATTCGAACCTTGAGCCGTTTTAGAAATCTTTAGAAAGTGTGTATCCTTCTGAAAGACTAATGGCTATTCCTCCCTCGCTTATTATCACGAGTTCACTGGTCATGCCATCACGATCACGGAATATGAAACTGAGTTATCCTTTATCGGCTAATCTCACCTTAAGTATTTCTCAGTACCGCTTCACAGGATGTAAGTCCTCCACGTTATCCGCTTCCCACGTTGAAATATACCTATCTTTTACTGAACAATAATGCATCATTGTTCAGTGCCTATTTTAGGTGCTTCCTATGAACCTGATGGTCATCCAAAGCCTGTAACTTTGTAAGGATTTTCATAAAGTAGATTCTTACTCATCCTCAACCATCGTAGCTAAAATGCTACCCACCACCGCTTAGATGGTGTTCTACTATAGATTCGTACATTCGGAAGTTCGTCAGTGCCTCATTACCTTTCCAAGTTTAGAGGTACATTCTCACCATGACAGGCAGACACAAGCAGCATGAACCGCACCGACCCCCTCGGGCTGGCTTTCCAACAATCTGGGCGGTTTCTTCCACCTTGACATCGAGCTTAGTGACACGCTAATTCTTACAAATTAGTTCGTGCCCATCGACCTCGCGGATTCCCTTCGGGGCGTTACTCCCTCATTTGAAATCTCGGTATATTCCTTAGCTTCCCCTGAAATGCAGAAGCCCCTAATCTTTACGATTGTGGTAGCGCATGCCACCCAATCTTAATTAGGAACGTGTCGCACCAACCTGAAGATCATCTCCGTTGAAATAAAAAGAAACAAAACTGCCTTCTGTTTTAATAAAACAAGCCTTTTCTCCCAATCTTGCTTTCTTTGCACCTTTCACCAATGATGTTACGGTATTTTGCAGCACCTCTCCATTAACTTTAAACATTCAAAAATCCTCCTTAAAAAGTTTATAAAAATAAAAAACGCCTCAGATCGCGATTGAATTAAAACAATCACCATCTGAGGCGTATTTTTTAAAAGATAAATTATCCTCTCGCATGAGCGGATAGTAAAGAAAGAAAGTTTATAGGTTAATATTACCTTTAATCCCTTTTTAATTCAATAATTATCCAATAAAACTTTTCCTCTCAAGTTACTTTGATTAGAGACGCTACCTTAATACTCATCCTGTCTAAAACAGCTTTCATAAATGAATTAAGCAAACTTAATTATTCACAAAGGCCTGTATTCAGATATTTTTTCTTTTTGGTCTTGATCTAAAAAATTTATCGGATTAATTTGTTTACACATGTGTTCACATGTGATATTATAAATTTGTAATCACATGTGAACACAAATTCTTCCGAAAAAGGTGATATGTAAAATGAAAGTTAATGTTTGGTTAGTACGCCCTCTTCCACATGGAACGAACCACATGCAGGATTTCTTAAAACACAATCGAATCGCTGTAGGATATCCTGTAGGAAAAAATTTAACTAACTTAGATTACAGTCAAATTCGTCAGCTCCTAGAACAACATAGTTGGGAAGAAGGCATTGGAAATGTTAATACATTGGTAAATGTTATGAATGACGGGGATATCGTAGTGGTACCAGATGATAATAAAAAAGATGTCTATTTCGGAGAAATTGATAGTGATTATATTTATGAGCCTTTATTAGACAAAAATAAAGCTGGAAGTGGATACCCACATCAAAGAAGTGTGAAGTGGTTCTTTAACAAAAAACCACTATTGCGTTCTGAGTTACCAGATGAGCTGAAGGGCTCTATGCGCTACCCTGGTACAATTGCCGATTTAACTAAGCATTATGAAATAATAATGAATGTTATTTATGGGGATAAGGTGAAAAATGAAATCCATGAAACATTGGAACAAAAGGCACTATCGGTTATTGAAGAATTGTTAGATAGCACAGATCCAGAAATTCGCTTAAAGGCTGCTGAAGTCATTTTAAAAAGATAAAACTAAAAACTCCCTTTACTTATTAATAGTAAAGGGAGATTTTTTATCAGTAGGAAGTTATATTCCATTCATTTTTGAAAGAAACCAACATCTTCTATTGGTAAATTAGGCTTTTTCTAATACCATATCTACATACACTTTTGCTATTTGGAGTCTTCACTTATACGAACAACTTCATCTCCGCTTTCACATTTAGGACAATAACTTAAGCCCATATCAGTCTTCTTACTAACAGCAAAGTCTACCTCACATAGGCCGCAAAAATATACATTCCAATTATTCATTACCTCACCCCTAATGTCGTGCTTTTTTGTGTTTATCTCATATCAATTTCATAATATGTTTCAATTGTTAATCATAAAAGTTGTAATTAGGCAGCTACTGAAACTTTTTGCAAAAGTTGTTCCAATACTAAGACATAGTTAGTGTTGGAACGTAACTTCTCTTTGGCAGTTAGAATCTCTTCAAGAATAGTCACCAAGTCATTAGTGAGGAACCGGTTTCGAAAATGTTCAATCAATTGAGTATGCTCAATTAAAGAAACCTTTCTTCCTAATTGGTAGTAAAGGACCTCCTGGAACCATATAGCAAAGAGCTGCATGCTTATCTGTTGCTTCTTTTTATCGGAAAAAACCTCCGGCCATTCAGTCTGTATTTTCACTACAGCTCTGAAGGGGTTATTAGCAAACTCTTCTAGAGTATTGAAAAATAGATCTTTAGCATTTAAGAACCATTCCTCTTCAAGCAACTCTTTTCCTCTTGTCACACTCTTAGTAATATTAGATAACAGATATGCTGCATCAGAGTCTAATCCTTCATTCAATAAATTTTTATATAAAACGTCACTTGATACTTGTTGAAAGTTATACACTTGTACACGGGATATTATCGTATCAAGCATACGATTCTTGTTTTCTGTTAGAAGAATAGCCAAGGATATTCCATTGGGCTCTTCCAAAAACTTTAATAAGCTATTAGCTGCCTGGACAGTCATCCTATCAACATGCTCAATGATATAGCATTTCCTATCAGACTCTACTCCTTTGAAATGAAACTCTCTTTGCAAGGAGCGAATCTGCTCAATTTTTATACTTTGTCCATCAGGTTCTATGAAATGTAAATCAGGATGGTTGGTCGAATCAATTCTTTTGCACTCTGTACACTTCATACATGGTTCATTGTGAATAGTATTTAAACAAAAATATCTTTTGGCCATCCAAAACGCGACATCCTTTTTACCTGCCCCAGGTTCACCGCTAAATAAATAGGCATGAGTAAGTTTTTGGTTTAAAAAAGCCTTTTGAATAAGTGAGGTCACTTTAGGTTGAATAGCTTTAATATCCATTAAGCTGCTGCCCCCTCACCTAGTGCGATTTCTAGTCCTTTAACAATGACATCATAAGGAAGTGCTTTTCCATATTTTGATATGTCTTGAATAATAGAAAAAACACCTTCATCATAATTACCAATAGACATTAACTGTTCGGCCTTTTCCCAGGCTAGTTTTGCTTGCTGACTGGAGCAAAGCCTGTTTCTCCTAGCTGCAGCAATATACCTTTTAAAATAATTTGTAGTTTTTTCAAACATAATAACTTCCTCCTTAAAAAGTTAATGAGTGCTGAAACAAAAAAAAAACACTCTAGTAACGTTCGACTGAATTTGTGCTGGAAAGGAGCACAGTCGATCACTACTAGAGTGTTTCTTATAATACATAATTAGTCCCGCTTGGGTCTAATAAATCATTAACAAGTTTTATAGATATATTCTATCATATTAAACTTACAGAATACACCAAAAAAAACCAAAAAGCCTTGAATTATTCAAGGCTTTTCTTTTAAAATTATTGGCGATCCTCTTCTGTGGAGAATAAGTATTCGAATGGTTACTTCTTAAACTCATTTTTAATAAGATTCCATTCTTCTTCATCAATTACGATAAGCTCAAGTGATAGTCCTAACACTTCTTCTATAACACTTTGAACAATACTTCTGTTCATTACTTTTTCAAGCAGTTTTACTTTTGCCTTTGTAGGCATTGTGACGACTATGTGTTGTGAACTAATTGCACGCACAGTTGCCTCTCTATATAGAGCCATTACCTGCATACGCTCCGCCTTTAATGTTGACAGGATCTCTTCACGATTTTGGTTATACTGTTCTCTATACTCTTTCTTTGCAACTGAACAGATACCTAAAACCTTTTTTAGCTTTGGAGATTCATTGACGGTTCTTTCCTTCTGTTGTGTCTCTGGTAAGTCAATTGGATTTTCAGGAGGAACTAATTCATCAGATGCTAGGTTGTCTTCATCCATCACCTGAATATAATCAGCACCTTCTTCCATATCTTTTTTAAATTGGTCAAAGAATGGAGCTGGTTCCTCAATAGTATTTGGATTAAAATTGTCTTCTTCCTGTTTTGAATTCTCCTGTAGAAGTTCAGATTCTTGCTCCGTGGAGGACTTTTCATCCATACCGTTCAAATCATTTTCAATCATTGAAAGTAAATCCAATGGATCCATATCTGCTACAGTAGGTTCATCTGCAGGCTCAGAAAAAGTGATCTCTTTCTTTAGGTTCTCTGGTTCCTCTTGAACTTCTAATTCCCCAGAAAGTTCCATGATTTCTTTCTCCAGATTAGACGGTTTGTTCTCTTCTTTGGATGGGCAGGTAACGCTTTCCCCGTCCATTTGCCGTACAAAAGCTTCAACCTCATCCTCTACTAGGATTGGTTCACTCAATTTAGAAGTCTTTTCCTGAAACTCAATTTTTTGTTCTGGTTCATTGTCCACTGCATTAGAGACTGCAACCTCTTCAGCCATTACTGAGAATTGACCACTTGCCAGCATTCTCTTTAGATTTTCTACTTCCTGTTTCAAGGATTCCAACTCATCAAGTGGATTATCTGCAGCTGCCTTAATTAAAGCTACCTCGAGAATAACTTTGTCTTGGCCGCTGTATTTTATTTGAGACTGGCACTTCGAAAGGATTTCAATAATACCATATACCCTTCCTATATTAACCGAGCTAGCAATCCCTTTAAACGATTGGTCTGTCAACGCTTTGGTTAAGTTCGCCTTGTCCCCCACCCTGCGATAAACAAGGATGTCCCGGTAATAGGCTAATAAATCTTCTAACAAAAACTTAGGCTCTTTACCTGTTTCAATGGTTTTATCTAATAGATCCAAAACAACTGAAATATTCTTTTGTTCGATTGCATTAACCATTTCTCCAATCATTCCGATATCGACAGACCCAGTTAGGTCTATTACATCATCTGCAGTTACCTTTTCATCAGAATGGGAGATTGCTTGGTCAAGCATACTTAACGCATCCCGCATCCCGCCTTGAGCAACTCTTGCTAGGATTTCCAGAGCCGGTTCATCAACCTTAACATTTTCTTCTTTCACTATATATTTCATTCTGTCCATTATCGCTTTATCCGTGATCCGTTTAAAGTCAAAACGCTGACAGCGTGAAAGAATAGTTAATGGGATTTTATGAGGTTCTGTTGTAGCAAGAATGAAGATAGCATGCTTAGGTGGTTCTTCAAGAGTCTTCAATAATGCATTAAAGGCTCCTATCGTAAATAGCAATAGGTAAGACTTTGAGGTTATCTCCGTCTTTTCCCCTGCTCCGCACCGCACGTGCAACTTTCATCGCATACGGCGCTCCATCTAACTCTATGTCAATTAAATACTTTCAAGTTTACAAAGGGCTCTTAATTGATTTAACTTACGTATTTGTGCTGCATTAAGGCTCAGAATTTTGATGTATTTGTTAATCGTTTCTGGTTTGATAGCATGGATTAGTCTGTGCACCGTTTTATGTACAAAGACCAGATTAGCAAAGCTATCCGTACCACCTAGAGAAACGGGTAACTTATGGTGACAGTGGGCTACGTCAGCCGTGAGAAGCATATTTGTAATCGCACATTTACCTTTTTGCATTGAGTATTTTGAAAGTCTGTTATCAAGATATTCAATGGAGCGATTTGGAATGTTTGCTTTCATTAGCTTTACTAGTTCCAGGTCCCATGAAAAGACGTTAGGAGTGTCGTATGGATTTAAACTTTGTGAAAAGTTAAGGTTGTTTTGTGTTTTAACACCACAGATAGGAAATAGATATCCTGCCTTTTTAAAGGAGTAAGTCTTTTTCCTTCTGTAACCATACAACCTATAATAAGTCGATGATTTCTCAACCTTTATATATCCATAACTTGCGACATTCTTTAGTTTTCTTCTGAGTGTTTTAAGTAAGTTAAATTCAATTTTCTCGAAGTCTTTATTTACGTGAGTAGCATATTTGAAGAATTGCTGACTTCCTAATACTACTGAGTTATAAAGAGCTACGTTTTCGGGAGTTGGGTGCTTCTTCAGCCTCTTAATTTGTTCTCTTAGTCTAGTTTTGATTTGCTCAACGTTTCTATCGGCAATATTTGTTTTAGCAACAAATTTCTTTCTCTTAGGGACGACTTTAATTTTGTAGCCCAGAAATACAGAACTGCGTTTTCTGAGGTTAATAACCTTAGATTTTTCTTTGGAAATGTCGAGTTTAAGTCTATCTTTAAGATAGCCTTTAACTGCATAAAACCATTTCCATGCAGTTTTGTGGTCTCTAGCCATTATTCTAAAGTCGTCTGCGTATCTCACAATGTACCCCTCTTTTAGTTGTGATGCTCGTCTTAGATTGTAAATCTTAACATCGTTACCAGCGTATTTATGCTTAGTTTCGAAGGATTCCCACTGATTTGCAACCCATTGGTCGAGGTCATTTAGAACAACATTTGATAAGAGTGGAGATAGAATTCCTCCTTGCGGTACTCCCCTTGATGGAATACCTACTCCTTGTATTGGGGCTTTTAACATTTTCGAGATTATTGCTAATACTCTTTTGTCTTTTACTCCAATATTCCAAAGTTGTTTAATGAGAAGATTGTGATTCACATTGTCAAAGAAACCTTTTATATCAATATCGACTGTATAGTGTAACTTATTGATGTTGATAAGAGTTTGCACTCTTGCTATAGCATGTCGAGTTGATCGTAAGGGTCTAAAACCGTAAGAGTGATTGTAAAACTTTGCTTCACATATGGGTTCAAGAACTTGTAAGAACATTTGTTGGATGATTCTATCCTTAATAGTAGGAATACCCAAAGGGCGTTTCGTACCATCGTGTTTAGGGATATAAACTCTCCGAATGCTCTGTGGCTTGTAATTGGTTAAGGTTCTTCTGATTTCGGTAAGGAAAGATTCCTTATCTTTCTCAGCAAGATGAATGATGGTATATCCATCAGTTCCTTTCGTTTTGGAGCCAGAGTTCTTTTTGACGTTCCTATATGCAAGCATTATGTTTTCATCCGATAGGATAATTTCGAGTAAATCCTTGAAGTTGCCTCCAGTTTTACTAGATTCAAAGAGTTCTTTTTGAATTTCCCCAAACTCGTAATATTGCTTGTATCTTACGCCATTTGCGCTCATAGGTGCATCACCTTCTTTCAGTGATTAACTCACCTTCCTACCCGAATTATGAGCTTCTACTTGTTTTGTCGTATTTATTGCTAGTAGTCAGACTTGGGGCTATCCCTCCATTATGTTTCCATAACTTCAGCGGTACTGTACCCCTACTCTCACAGAGACAAATGCATTTCGTTCGTAGTTGAACTTATAGCAAACTCCTGATGATAGTCATTTTGTGGAGTTCTCTGCTTTCCACGTTCCGATAAATGTAGCTGTGCATATACTTTTAGGTGTCCGCTTTGAGCCTGTAAGTTTATAATCTCGTCGCTGATTATCCCGAATTTCATAACATGCAATCTTACTTTTCGGTAACTTACCTTGCACTTGCAAGACCTATCTTTCGATTAGGTTAGTCCTCTAGACTCTTTCATTCGCGGGTTTCGTCAGTCTCTCTATAGAGACATTCTCACCATGAGTATTTTGTAGCACTCCGGCCTATCTCTCTCCATATCACTTTAAAAGTGACTTAGGTTCGATTCGGCCGACTTTACCTGGCTTCACACTAAAACGATTCTATCTATCGCTAAAGCATGCAGGAGTATCAAGTTGTTAGTTTCAATCAGCATGATGATATCATTCCTAACATCCATTTATCAGTTGTAACTTGATTTAAAATCAAGCCCACTCTTTTCCTAGCAAGAGCTAGTTATAGAATAACGTGTCGCACGCATGTGTACTTCATCAATTATATAAACTTTGTATTTTCCATATACAGGTGTATAACCGATTTTGTCCCTTAATTCTCGAATTTCATCGACTCCATTGTTTGAAGCGGCATCAATTTCAATAATATCCGGATTATTATCAGAGCATATATCACATGCTCCACAAGGCTCTCCATTTACTCCACTGATACAGTTTACAGCTTTTGCAAATAACCTAGCTGAGCTGGTTTTACCAGTACCTCGTGGACCGGAGAAAACATAAGCATGTGAAATTGAGTCTTGATTTAATGCGTTTAGTAAAGTTTTTTTGATATGGTCCTGACCAATTAGGTGATCGAATCCTTTTGGACGATACTTTCGATATAAAGCTAAGTGTGCCATTCTAATCTCTCCTTAAAAAGTTAATTTTACATTAAAGCGTTATATTCTCTCTGAATGTCCTTTGAGACATAAGTAGGGTTTGCCCCACACATTTTTGCATTGAAATCTAATGAATTCCAATTTCATTGGTATGAAACAGTGTGTTCATAATATTATTTGCAATTTGAGCGGCAAATTTATTTGTCGCACATCTTTGAGGATTATTGATGATTGCTTCCCCGCATGATTGACCAGGAAAAGCCGTTTCTTCATCCGTCAAGATATCCTCAAAAACCCTTCCAACTGGCGGCAAGAATACTTGGCCGTTCCTTTTGTAACCCACCACGATCTGACCGCTGAAACCTGAGTTGGCCGCAATTTGTTTTTCCATTTGACTATACTGGCGTTCCTCTTTTCCTGGAACAACGTATACACCTTCTACTCCCGCATCAATGTAGATAAGATCATCTAAATAATTGCTGTGAAAGAACTCATCCATCAGCTGCCGGCTTCGATTGTAGGATAAGGGCCCAGCGCCTTTCCACATTTCTGTGGCAGGTTTCCAAACCCTCTCCCCAGAACCGTGCTTACACCTTTCAGCGTACACGGCTCGCCAAGTAACTCTAGTCTTGATAACTATTAGTCTAATTGTCCAGCATGAAGGTCAACATGACACTTCTTGCAAAGAACCATAGTCTTCCTTTGACGTGCAATCATCATCTTTTCCCACATTTTTTTACCTTTTAGGTCTTTTATTTTCTTAACATGGTGGACTTCCATGTTTCCATCCTTATTTCCACACCATTCACATTGATTAGCTCTAAGTCTATCTTCTAGTTGAGTTCTTCCATGGTATTTGTGCCAAGCAGGAGGTATATCGATGTTTTTATCGAATACAAGTTTTTTAGTTCTAGAGAATGGTCCATTAAATAGACTCACTGTCTTAGTTTCGTTATGTTTATTCTTGTAGTTAACATGTAACTTACCATCCATCATGTATCTTTTTCTGACTTCAGCAGTGCTTGTTTTGTATTTGTTTGCAAGCGTCTTCTGAATGCTTTGGTGAATTAGGAAGAACGGATTCTTAAAACTATGGATGTTATTAGCTAAATTATAATAGTTGTAGAATCCTCTAATCTGGCTGTTGTAAGTCTTGATAATTTCAAGGTCCGAGCCGTTAATATATAGGGGATTGTGGATTGCCTTCCAGGTTCCGTCTTTCATGATTTTCATAAATCTATTCTTAAGCATGAAATCTCTTATTCTATCGTGGGGAAGAGCAAGTAAGACATTACCGCTTAATTGCCTGACTTTCCCTTTCACCGTATCAAGGGTGTCCTGACTCTGATTGATTTTGATTTCATATCCTAAAAATCTCGCTGATTTACTATTGTGGGTGATGAGAGTTTTTTCGTCATTTAATTCCAGCTTCATCGTATCAGCTAAGTATTTCTTCGCCTTTTCTTTAATGTACTCCGCGTCTTCTTTGTCACCGATAACACTAACAATGAAATCATCTGCGTATCTGAAATATTTCAACCTTTTAAAACTCTTATCCATTGGGTCTTTTGAAGGCATTTGCCTATATTCTTTCTCTAGTTGCTTAATTTCTTTCAGCAAGGTTTCTTTTCTGGTTTCATCATTAGATAACTTACGCTTTTTACGTCTTTGGCGGACCATATTGGTTTTGTTCATGTATTTGTTGTTGTGCGTCCTACCAGTACCCGTGTTAAAATCCTCAATTAATCCTTTCATAAACTCGTCGAATTCATTTAGAAAAATGTTCGCAAGTATCGGACTGAGGATTCCACCTTGGGGAGTCCCGCTGTAAGTTCTATGATATGTCCAGTCTTCGACATATCCTGCGTTAAGAAATTTTCTGATTAGACTTAGGAACCTTTCATCCTTTATTCGTTTTCTAAGAACCCCAATGAGTATTTCATGGTCGATGTTATCGAAGAATCCTTTTATGTCTCCTTCAATCCACCATTTGGTACTCTTACACGTGTCTTTAATTTGCATTAGACATGTGTGGCAGCTTCTATTAGGTCTAAAACCATGGGAATAATCTGAGAACGAAACCTCGTAAATAGCTTCGAGAATTGCCCGGACGATTTCCTGTACGATTTTATCGTCTGTAGAAGGAATGCCTAGAGGTCTCTTTTTATTTGAATTTCTTTTTGGGATATATTCCCTTCTTGCTGGTTTAGGTTGATAACTTTCATTTTTGATACGTTCTATTAACTTGTTGATTCTTTCATTGCCGAAACCATCAAGCGTTTCGTTATCAGTTCCAGGTGTCATGTTACCTTGATTAGGAGCAATTTTTGTATAGGCTTTTACATAGAAGTCTGGATTAAAGAGATTACGGTATAAATCCTTAAATACGTAACCGTCTTTTTTACTTTTATCATTCAAGACTCCTAAAACTACTTCTGGTCTTTGCATGGTATTTCACCACAACCTTTCTTAAGTTTTAGGGCAAGTTACTCTGTCTCCCTTTGCCAACCCTGTTATCGCAACAGTGTTTCAGCAGTAAATTGCAAAAAAACAGTGAACTTCCCAATTTCTGAACAATACTGTTCTTTCTTACCTTTCACTAACTGATGTGCTAGGCTTTCCCTAACTCTGACTACTACGGAGACTCCGTTACCATGTTGGATATTCAGACGCTAACGTCATAGCCCAAGGGCGTTCCAATTTAGGTAATCCCCATTTAGTACATGGAATGGTAATAGCGGAAATGGTTAGGTTTCCCGTTCGTTCCTTTAAGCGCTTATTGCACCTGGTATGGCTATAAGTGACGAAAATCAGGGATAACAAACCTGACTTTCTAAGCCAACCTACTCTCTTTCCCACGGTTACGAGTAGGGAGATGGTTATACCCACCTTGGAACTAGGATTCAGGCAATCAAGCTTTAACCGTACATTCCCTTTCGCTCTTGGAACAACAAGGTACAGCGTGGTTCATTCCCTTAAGTCCGTTGACACCATGCTACACTCCCCGATTAGTTTCCCTTTCGGATAAGGTGTTGAGCGGTAGAGAGTCACTGTCTCTAGCGTTATTCACGCATCATTCCATGCCCTTATGGGCGCACGTTATCAACCATCCCTATTAATACCGGAATAATCCGCTTATTTTCTTTAGGGAAAGTAAATAACTTTTGAATGAACTCCAAGTCCGTCACATACTGAGGGACTGATGAAAACGGTACATTATAATGCTCCGAATATCTTTCTCTTAAAGCATCTACTTTAAGTGTTCCTACATCCTCTTCATCAAAAAGCTGATTTTTGAGATTTTTCTTTTCTACTTCATCAGCATCACAAACATACATGGTATATTCGAAGGGACCGACATGATGATAAGAGAACGTTTTTTGGACACCATATGTAGCAATATCTTGGCAGAGAGAACGAATAAAGTGGCTGCCATTTGCGCCTGCACCGACCTGTACTATGAAATAGTGAGGCTTTACATTACTCTCTTTAAACAACTTTAAACCCATTATGATAATTCCTCCCTCTATAAATGTTGATTTATCAACGGTTTGACCCGTTGGTGAGGTGTCA
>NZ_JALJRC010000022.1:0-86615 GCF_024519925.1 Cytobacillus sp. Bac17
AACCCGTGTTACCGCCGTGAAAGGGCGGTGTCTTAACCGCTTGACCAACGGGCCATTGTGAGAATTTTCTGGCGGAGAAGGAGGGATTTGAACCCTCGCGCCGCTTACGCGACCTACACCCTTAGCAGGGGCGCCTCTTCAGCCACTTGAGTACTTCCCCAAATATGGCTCCGCAGGCAGGATTCGAACCTGCGACCGTCCGGTTAACAGCCGAATGCTCTACCACTGAGCTACTGCGGAATAATAATGAACTTTATCGATAAAACAGTTAACATCTTATCGACTCTTCATATTATAAGGACGGAGGCTATAAAAGTCAAGCTTGTTTTTAGAAGAATTTATTAGCCGTTTATCCTATTTTGTCCTGCGACAATTATTAAATATAAAGTGTACTTAATCTAATGTCAATTCTTTTTTAAAACTAATTTCCCCTTGCATTTACCGCAAACATATTTCCTCGTATCAACCATTCTTTTTCTTTGATAAGTTTGACCGCATTCCTTACACATATAAACAAGAATCTTAGCAGATCTATTTGTTTTTGGATGATCAGGCAAGGCCGAACAAAATCGAGGTGCTCCCACTTTTTTCATTAGCATTCTGAAATCCTGATCACGATGTTTATATCCTTTTCCTTCTAAATGCAAATGATAATGACAAAGCTCGTGCTTAATAATTCCTTCTAATTCTCCGACCCCAAGCTGCTCATAATACTTTTTGTTTATTTCAACATGATGTGAACTCAGCATATATCTTCCGCCAGTCGACCTGAGGCGTGAATTAAAATAAGCCTGATGGCGAAAGGGCTTGCCGAAACTTTCTAAGGATATCTTTTCAACAAGTGTCTGAAGCTCCTGGTCATTCATAACAATGTTTTTCCTCTCTTATCGTAAACATGACAACCTATTATAGCATACATTATATATACCTATTATAGCTCTGAACTCGCTTTGCTGCCCTAGGGAGCGATTATCAGATTCCAATACACGGGAGGTAAATCAGATGCCTGTATGGTTTCAAAACCAAATCCAGCGTGCTTTTTATGAAAAGGACCGGTATCAGATCAAGCTGCTGAATCAGTGCTGGTTTTTCTATAGAAAGAAACACTGCTCATAAAATATGGCGAGCCTGAGATATACCAGCTAAAAGCAGCTACAGCCCTTTGAAAACCTCACAAGCATAGGCCAAATCACGCTAGAAATATTGATTTCCGGCGTGATTTGGCTTATGTCTCGAAGAACAAGCCATTTAAGCCAGCAAAACAAAGGAATGTTAATTAGTTTGGTCAAGCATAGTTAAGGCGACTCTTCCCTTGTGCTTATCAACAGAGTCAACCCAGACTGTTACTACATCCCCAACGGACACGACATCCAGCGGATGTTTGACAAATTGGCGGCTAAGTTTGGATATATGAACAAGGCCATCCTGTTTGACTCCGATATCAACGAATGCACCAAAGTCGACAACATTTCTCACTGTCCCTTGAAGCTCCATCCCTTCCTGCAGATCCTCAAGTTTCAGGACTTCTTTCTTTAGGAGTGGCTTTGGCAGCTCATCACGCGGATCCCTTTCAGGTCTCATTAAGGCATCAATAATATCTCTCAGTGTAAGTTCACCAATTTCAAGCTCCCGGGCTGTCTGGCTGATATTTATGCCTTTTAGTGCTTCCCTTAATGATTGTGTTCCAAGGTCACTGGATTTAAAGCCGAGATTAGCAAGCAATTTATTTACTACTGCATACGTTTCAGGGTGTATACCAGTCCGGTCCAGAGGTTCTTTCCCATCGATAATCCGCAGGAAGCCTATTGCCTGTTCATAGGTTTTGGCGCCAAGGCGCGGAATCTTTTTCAACTGCTTGCGGTCTGTAAATTTCCCTTCTTCTTCTCGTTTCTTGATTATATTCACAGCAACTGTTTTTGAAAGGCCAGCTACATGCTGCAGCAGCGAAGATGAAGCTGTATTTACATTGACACCCACTTGGTTTACCGCTGTCTCTACAACAAAAGAGAGTGATTCTGACAGCTTTTTCTGAGATACGTCATGCTGATATTGGCCAACCCCCACGGACTTGGGATCAATCTTAACCAATTCTGCAAGAGGATCCTGGAGGCGGCGGGCGATGGATACAGCACTCCTTTCTTCCACCTGAAAATCAGGAAACTCTTCTCTGGCAAGGTCTGAGGCAGAATATACGCTCGCCCCTGCTTCATTGACAATTAGGTAGAATATCTCCTCTTTCATGTCCTTTAAAATGTCAGCGATGAACTGCTCGGTTTCCCTTGAGGCGGTTCCATTGCCGATGGCAACCATTTCTACTTTGTAGGTGTTTAGAATATGAACTACTTTCTGTCGTGCTTGTTTCGTTTTGGAAACAGGAGGATGCGGATATATGACACCGATATCAAGTACTTTTCCAGTTTCATCTACAACTGCAAGCTTGCAGCCAGTTCTGTAGGCAGGGTCTACACCAAGTACTATCTTGCCTTTTAATGGGGGCTGAAGCAGCAGTTTTCTGAGATTTTCAGAAAAAATCATGATCGCCTGTTCTTCTGCTTTTTCAGTTAGTTCATTGCGGATTTCACGTTCAATCGAAGGCATAATCAGACGCTTGTATCCATCCTCAATAGCTTCCTTTACAATTGCCCCTGCAGGGGAGCGTTCATCCTTCACCCACTTTTTATACAAGTACTTTAAGATAAATTCGGTATTTGGCTTAATGTTAATCCTTAAAACTTCTTCTTTTTCACCCCGGTTTAATGCAAGTGTGCGGTGTGGAACAATCTTGCTCACTGGTTCCTCATACTCGTAGTACATTTCATAAACGCCTTTTTCGTCAATCTCTTTATTCTTCACAGAAGACTCAATTGTTCCCTTTTTGGCTGTTTCCATACGGATCCATTTTCTGCTTTCTGCTTCATCTGATACCCATTCTGCGATAATATCTTTCGCTCCGGCAATTGCCTCTTCCGTTGTGGTTACTTCCTTTTCATCTGATAAGAATTCTTTTGCCTTTGCAGCAGGGGGTTCATTAAGGGGAAAGGTGAGAAGCCATTCAGCAAACGGTTCAAGCCCTTTTTCCTTTGCCGCAGTTGCTTTTGTGCGGCGCTTTTGCTTATATGGCCGGTATAAGTCTTCTACCTCCTGCAGCTTCACCGCTTTTTCAATGTTGGATTTTAACTCTTCTGTCAGCTTGCCCTGCTCTTCAATTAAGCGGACTACCTCTTCTTTACGCTGATTGAGATTTTGTATGTATTGCCAGCGCTCCATGATATCCCGAATTTGAACTTCATCCAGTGCACCTGTCTGTTCCTTTCTGTAACGGGCAATGAACGGGACTGTGTTCCCTTCTTCCAATAAGCTGATTGTGTTTTTTACTTGTTTAATGGCTATTGATAATTCTCCAGCGATTAGGTTTAGTACTTGATTTTGTCTATCCAAAGTTTTTTCCAAGATCATTCCTCCATCATAGAGTCTCACTTTTCATTTTATCAAAAAGAAAAACAAAAAGCTTACCCTGTTCTAGAGTAAGCTTCCAAGTATGAAAGTAGCATCATCTGAGGTAGATGGATACTGCTTTTTTATATCTTCCGAGATAAGATCAATAGGGAGAAATGCTTTCAGCAAAGTTTTAACCCCTTGAATATTCAAGCCATCTGAGTATATCAAAAACTTAGATTCCGCTTCATACGTAAACCGCTGGGTATGAAACACCTGCGGCCTTCCTGACAGATATCCAGTTACTGGCAGAGGATATGTGAGTTTCCCAGTAGACGAATAAAGGAAAAACCGAATATTCCCTACACAGCTGTATACAAATTCCCTGGAGGCAAAATGGACTTTAAACAGTGCTACTGCTGCTCCTCTTTTCTGTAAAAGAACATCGTTGCAAAGCTTCATGAGCGTATCTACATCTTTCTCATGATGCTGCTCTACGACAGAAACAACAGCAGAAGAAGCTTCATACGCGAATTCCCCGCTTCCAAGGCCATCTGCCAGCACACATACAAAGTATTCATCAGTTGCGGTGAAGTAATATCCATCACCGCAAAAAGCTTTGCCATCTTTAGCTGTCTGGTGAGCAATCACTTCGATGTTATCTCCAACCAATTTGGTCATGAAAGGCACTCCGAGTTATTTGTTTCAGAGTGGATCGCTTCCTGAAGCTTTTTGATTGCACGGCGCTGAAGTCTCGAGACATGCATCTGGGAAATCCCCAGTTTATCTCCAGCTTCTTTTTGGCTCATATTCTCAAGATATGTGTATTGTATAATTAATTTCTCTCTCTCAGACAGGACATGCAGGACTTTATCAAGAACTAGCATTTGATTTACTTTTTCATAGCCCTCGTCTTCATTTCCGACGATATCCAGCAATGTAACTGTTCCGCCATCAGAATCAGCCTCGATTGAATGGTCAACAGAAAGCGCCTGATAGCTTTTTCCCATTTCCATTGCCTCGAGCACTTCTTCTTCTGATACACCCAGCACATCGGCTATTTCGTCCACTCTTGGAGACCTATGAAGTTCTGTTGTGAGCTCTTCAACGGTCGCTTTAATTTTTGGTCCCAATTCCTTTATGCGGCGCGGAACATGAACACTCCATGTTTTATCCCTTAAGAAGCGCTTAATTTCGCCGATAATCGTAGGAACTGCAAAGGCCTCAAACGTTTTGCCAAAAGACTCATCATAGCGGCGGATAGCCCCTAATAAGCCGATAATGCCCACCTGGACAATATCCTCATGATAAGATCTTCCCTTTGAGTACTTGCGGGCAATGGCTTCAACTAAATTCTGATATTGGAGTACCAGGGTGTTTTGAGCATCTTCATCCTGGTGAAGCTGGTAGGCTTTGATTAAAGCATTTGTTTCTTCTTTGGATTTTTGGTTAGGTTGAGATTGTTTTTGCATCCCTCTCCACCTGCTCTCCCTCTAGGTATTTGGTCATAAAGACCGTAACACCCTCTTTGTGATGAATTCTTACTTCATCCATCAATGTTTCAATCAGGTATAGACCCAAGCCTCCTTCACGCAGGAATTCCACAGAATCAGTCTGGTCGTATGGTCCAATGCCTTGTCTTGCAGATTGGAAGTCAAAACTTTTTCCGCTGTCTGCGACCATTACCTCAAGACGGTCAGTGTATAAACCGAACCCGATGACTACTTCTCCTTGCTCATTCTGCTTGTATGCGTGTTGGACTGCATTGGTGCAAGCTTCACTTGTAGCGATTTTAAGATCTTCAATTTCTTCATATGCAAATCCCATTCTGCTGGCAATCCCCGATAGCGTCAGGCGGATTACCCCAACAAATTCCGGCTTGGCCGGAATTTTCACCTCAATATAATCAAATGGCTCGTTCATTGTACTCCACCTTCAATCCCGCTGTTAATATCGATAATATCGGCTAGGCCTGTAATTTCGAAAAGTCTCTTTAAACGGTCTGATAAGCCAACAATCTGGAATTTGCCGTTATTGGCTCGGACATTTTTAAATACACCAACAAATACACCTAAGCCGGTACTATCCATATAAGAGACTTCAGATAGGTTGACCACCATTTCCACGCCTTCTTTTTCTGTTAAAGGAAAAAGCTCTTCGCGGAGTTTAGGTGCTGTATACGCATCAATTTCTCCGCTTACCATTGCTTCAATCAGCATATCATTTTCTTTTACATCTATTGTAATATTCATAACTGACCCACCTCTTTACATGTCAACTGCTTTTTACTAGTTACCCGTTTTTAAAACCCGTTAAACATTTCTTTTTAAAATAATTAAGGTAAAATCGTCCCGCAATTGAAAATGCTGAAGTTTTTCAAGTTCTTTATATACGCTATTAACAATTTCCTGTGCACTTAAATGAATGTATTTCTTGATTAATTCCAGCAATGATTCCTTTTCTATAAACCCTTCTTCTGTACGGCATTCAGTAACCCCATCTGACATTAATATAATCATATCTCCTGGATTTACTCCTTTTTCGTACTGGCGGTATTTAGTTTTTTTATCAATGCCGAGAAGCAGGCCTTTCGCTGTCAGTTCGGTAAATTCACCTGTCTCAGCCACAAAGAAAAGTCCTGGTTCATGTCCGGCAGAACCATAAGAGAACATATGGCTGTTCGTATCATATATTCCATAAAACATAGTAATGAACATTGTTAAATCTACGTTCTGTTCTACGACCCGGTTTAGATTTTCCAGGACCGTTTTAGGGTCATTGCGGTTTTCAGGCAAACTGTCCATGGCATATTTAATCATGGACATACACAAGGCTGCCGGAAGACCTTTACCAATGACATCAGCTATTGCAATGCTGATTGTGCTGTTTTCATCCTGAACAAAGTGGAAATAATCACCGTTCATATGTTTAGCAGGAACACTTATGGCACCGATATCTAAACCTTCAACAGAAGGTACCTGCGTCCCCAGCAGGGTTTGCTGGACGTTCGCAGCTATTTCCATTTCTGTCCTGAGTTCCTGCTGAATATGCTTTAAGTTCTGATGCTCCCGATAAGCAAAACCATAGCCTATCATGACTTCCAGAAGGATATCAAAAGAATGGTGAACATACTCAGGCAAGTCCGGATAAAGTTCACCCATCAGACTTTTATGAACGCTGATAATCTCTTCAGGAGAGATTTTGTGCTCGATCGACTTCCTGCTGAACTTCTGGCCTTGATACAAAGCCTGTTCAGATTGTTCTTTAATATAATTCTCAAGAATATCCCGATACTTTGATTCCATCATTTCTCGGAAATCCATACCGCTTCCCCCTAACGAAGCCACTTAGTTGCTCTTATATCTGTTCCGGTTCCAGGATTGGAGTCAATTAAGAACTCATCCATTAACCGCTTCACACCCGGCAGGCCGGCTCCTAATCCCCCTGATGTCGAGAATCCGTCTTCCATTACTTGGCGTAAATCATTGATTCCAGGGCCGCTGTCTACAGCAACTATACGCAATCCCGCTTTTCCGCCGTCGTATATTTTTTCAATACAGACTTGCCCCTGTCCGGCGTATAAATATATATTCCGGGCAAGTTCACTAATGGCTGTGGTGATTCTAGCCTGGTCAACTGTACCAAAACCAAGCTCTTTAGCAACATTCCGCCCAAGCTGGCGGGCTGCAACGATGTCCCATTCGTTTATGATTTTAACGCAGGATTGGTTTTCCATACAGTTACTCCCCCAATTCCTGTTGTAATTTCTCCAAACCTTTTTCTAAATCTAATGCAGTAAGGACATCATCTAACCCAATACCTAACTCAATAAGCGTAATTGCTACGGCAGGCTGTATCCCGGTTATGACTACTTTTGCACCCATCAGTTTGGACATATTTATTACGTCGCCGAGAACTTTTGCGATGAATGAATCAATAAAGTCAATGGATGTTAAATCAATCACGACTCCATTTGCGCTGGTCTCATGGATTTTATGGAGCAGATCCTCCTGAAACTGCAAAGCAGTCTGGTCATCCAATTCCCACTGGATGGAGACTAATAGGCAATCGTTCAGTTTTAAAATTGGGATTCTCACTCTCATTCCACTCCCTCCACATTCACAATTTTGCGGCTGGTTAACTCAAGCGCCGCTTCTACACCCTTTTTCAAGGTATTCTTTGTAGTAAACTGATTTAAATCTATTCCCAGATTTACAATGGTCTGGGCAATTTCCGGACGGATGCCTACAAGCATGCATTTCGCTCCGACAAGCCTTACAGCATCAGCAGCCTGTATGATATGATGGGCTACCATCGTATCAACAACCGGCACACCTGTTATATCAATAAGCACCACTTCTGAACGGTGTTTTACTACTCCATTTAAAAGGTTCTCCATAATCTGCTTCGCCCGCTCCGTATCAATTGTACCGACAAGAGGCATGACTGTAATTCCTTCGAATACAGGAATCAGCGGCGCAGATAGTTCCTGAAGCGCAATTTTTTGGAGGGACACAGTTCGTTCCCAAGTGGTTGAATACATATTTACCACTTCATTGACCATGGGAGTCATCCAGCTGTCAAACTCGTAAATGAATTTCATTTGATTTTCCTGGGTGACAATCCCCGTTTCCTGCATGTCCTCAAACACAATCTTTCCGAAGGTTTGGAGACCTTTTGTCACAAAACTGAGCGGCCAGCCCAACCGTACGATTTTCTCTGAGAAATCACTCAATTTTGAAGTGAATTCCTCATTTGAACTTTTTATATTTGAAATAATCAGGTCAATGAATTCCCGGCTTGTCCCGATAAATACCTGATCAGATACAACCTTCGTAACTCTTTCATCCGCATTTTCCTTTGTGGCCTCCAGCCACTCATTGAATATGGAATCTTTGTTGTTTTGTATATAATTCAATATTGTGGAATTCATTTGTTCCTCCCTATTTTAGCATATATCTATTATTAGCCTTCCAATTCCCCTTTATTGTACAGAAGATAAAAAAACCTTCCTGTTCCGTATATATCAATTAAATGATAACAGTGAATGCCAGTCAAATGATACCTATATGATGCCGAATCAATAAACTCCAATCTTTGGTTAATTCGACAATTTATTATTAAATCCCTTTTTTCCCTTCACAACTTGGCAAATTTCCATTGAATATCGAAGTGTATGCTTCATAAGAAACGGGTATATTTACAAAACCAGTCAATTTTATATAATAAACGACTTTCTGTTTTACCCTCTTTATAAGAAACTAAACCTTTTTGCTGTATAAAAAACAAAAAACGCCCTTCAAAAGAGCGTTTGTTAAAATTCGATGAGGCCTAAGCTGATTTGCACGGCTTCATCCACTTTTTCCATCATTTCGTCATCGAGATGGGTTATTTTATCGGTTAAGCGTTGTTTATCAATTGTACGAATCTGTTCTAATAAGATGACCGAATCCCTTTCAAAACCATAACGCTTCGCATCAATTTCAACGTGAGTAGGCAGCTTCGCTTTTTGAATCTGAGCTGTGATTGCTGCAACAATTACTGTGGGACTAAACCGATTCCCGATGTCGTTTTGGATGACAAGCACTGGACGGACGCCGCCTTGTTCTGAACCAACAACTGGGGATAGGTCTGCAAAATAAACGTCACCACGTTTGACAATCAAGGGATTATCCTCCGCTTACTAGACGTTCAACTGTGTGTTCTGCCTCGTATTCCGCTTGAAATGCTTCAGATGCAATCGTCAAATTTATTTTCGCCATCTCCATGTAGCCTCGTCTCATGGACTCGCGAATTTGTCTCTTTTTGCGTTCGCGCAAATACATTTTGGTTGCCTGATAAATGAATTCGCTCCGGTTAACGTTTTCCTGTTTTGCAAATCCGTCTAACTCGGTTAAAAGATGCTGCGGTAACTTTACCATTATCTCTGTTGTTGTGCTGGAATCAGACACAAACATACACCTCCACCATCACTACACACCATTTTTATATCTACCATTTTCAATATTACCATTTATAAAGCCCAATGCAAAGGGGATTCTTTAATTCTTCTGTATTATCGTCCAAAAAAATAGTATTTTATGCATGATTTCAGAAAAGCGGAAGCGCCTTGCTCACCCCCGACAAGTACAAGACGGGCCTCCCGGAAAGGCGTTCTTTGCCTTTTTGGGAGGAATGGCTTGTGACCTCGAGGGGGTAGGCGCTGAAGCTAGACAGTTAACTAACTTCAGAGTTCATCATTCTAATCTTTTCAGAAAGCCGCCGCGCTTATTCCATACCTTTTTCCGGGCGATAGCTTAGCTGGGCAGCAAATAAAGTTTTTTACGATTATAGCAGATAATTAATTCCCCCGATAATTTTACCATCTCTTTTATATATGCGCGGAACCCGGGAAGATACCATGCAGGTTACTTCATAGTTGATGGTTTCAAGTTTTTCGGCGATTTCGTCAACCGGAATCTTTTCTTCCCCCTGCTCGCCGATCAGGGTTACTTTTGTACCGACAGGCATTTCATGCGGAAGCTTAATCATGCATTGATCCATACAAACTCTTCCAACAATTGGAACCCTCAATCCCTCAGCAAGAACCTCCTGCCCCTGAAGTTTTCGTATCCAGCCATCCGCATAGCCGATCGGCAAAGTTGCAATCCATTCATCTTCTTGTGCCTCATAAGTCGCCCCATAGCTGACCTTCTCGCCTTTATGAAGCTTTTTCACATGAACAATAGAGGTATGGAGAGAAAAAGCTTCTTTCAGAGGGAAAGGAAGATCAGACTTAATTTCCATGGAAGGAGCCAGGCCGTACATACTGATCCCCATTCTGACAGCATTGAAGTGGGCTTTGGGAAATCTAAGGCCCGCCGCGCTGTTGCTGGTATGGATATACTTTGGCAAAATCTCCAGCCAGCTGGTCATTTCCTCAAATCTGCTCAGCTGCTTTTCAAAATAAGCATTCTCCAATGAATCCGCTGTGGCAAAATGCGTAAACACCCCTTCAAGCATAAAACGCTTGTCCTTTTTGATAACGCTCTCAATTCCCGCAAGCTCATCACGGCTTCGAATACCCAGGCGCCCCATGCCTGTATCAAACTTTAAATGGATATTCAGGACTTCTCCGTCTTCCACATATTCGTATGCTTGTGATAGCCACTCCTTTTGAAAAACGGTCAGGGCAATATTCTTTGCAGATGCTTCACCTGCATGCTCCGGGCGGCTCGCTCCCATTACTAAGATCGGCGCTGCAATCTTTTTATTTCTCAATGCCATCGCCTCATCCAGGGTGGCAACAGCCAGAGAGGATGCTCCCGCTTCCAGGGCCGCTTCCGCCACAGCTGCATCTCCATGCCCATACCCATTTGCCTTCACAACCGCAATGACGTTTGTCCCTTCTTCTGCATGTTTTTTCATTGACTCTACATTATATGAAATATGATCCAGATTTATCTCTGCCCAAGTGTCCCGGTACATTTTTGTTTGTTCATTCATCGATGTATTCACGTCCTTTAGCCATTGCTTCTCTACATGTCGATTATCAAACTCTGGCAGAGGGTTTGTCAAATGCTTATTTTTATCAAAAGGCTTTGAAAGATGATTTCCCATGCCGGCAGCATAAAAAAAACAGGCCCCATTTGAGACCTGCTTTTTGCCGGTGATTTATTTCACCATTTCCCCCTGTACAGTGCGGGCAATTTCGGACATTTCTTCAGGTGATAAATCATTGGATGCAATCATATAATCCACACCCTGGTAGGTCCAGGAAATGGTGTTGTCAGAAAGTGCACCAATGGTGAAGCCAAGGTCAACAGGCTCGCCCTTCACTGAAGTAACGACGGATGATGTCGGCATGACAGCGGCCTTTTCCTGCACAAGAGTGAAGGATTTTTCTCCATCGTACGTCAATACAACGCGCTTGCCATCTTCTGTTTGAACTTCCTGCTCATCAACCAGCTTTACATCAGCCATATCCATCTGCGGATATTTAACCGCGAATTCCTGATCCTCCACTTCAGCCATCACCGGCACTTCGAGCTGTGCTCCTGTCATGTTCTTCTGCATGTCAAAATCTTTCTTATCGAAGCTGGCATTAAACTTTACATTTGAAAATTCTACTGTTACAAGTGCATTTTTATCAGGATCCATAACCTTCACACTGACTGGGGATAAATCGGACTTCTTGAGCTTGATTTCCTGGACAGGAAGCATCTGATTATTTTGATAGCGTGTTTTTGTTTCAAACACATAATGATCTTTTGTAGCGGAGAACTTAGCTTCTTTATCCTCCATAATGTCCTTGACTAATGATTCATATAAATAAGCCTGGCTGCTGTTCTGCGGCCAATCGCTCTGGAAACGGAAGCTCTTGTTCAGCGCAGGAGTGAGGACAAATACACCGTCATCGTTGCGCAGAATCATTTGGCTTTGTTCCTTTTGGGCGTTTTTCAGGTTTACCCGGTAAAAGTCAGGCTCCTTATGCCATACTTCAATATCGTAGGTTTGCGGGTCAGTCCCCATCTGCAGAGTCATCTTGGCCTCTGCCTTGTATCCTTTAATGTCTTCAAGCTTATTGTTAAGATCCTTTACGACGTCTTCCTGTGATTTAGTTCCACAGGCAGACAATGCAAGAACTACCAAAAGCCCGGCAAGCAGCATGAACCACTTTTTCTTCATTCCTTCAGCCCCTTTGTCTCATTTCAGTGAGATCGGCCCAACTTCCGGCCTGTCTCTCCTATCGCATTATGAATATATGAGACAACCTTAGGGAATATGCTAGGAGGAATGACAAGCTTTTGAAATTCTTCAGCCTGCCAAATATCAAGTTTTTTCTATAACCACCTGAGCCACCGCATATTCTCTGCTATGGGAAATCGACAAGTGTATCCCATCTTTAAATGGCTTCGAAATATATGGCTTTCCCTTTTCATCCTTTTCAATTTCAATATCCTGAAAGGAAAGTTCTTCCCCAATACCAGTGCCCCACGCCTTTGAAAAGGCTTCTTTTGCCGCGAACCTCCCGGCAAGAAATTCAGCCTGTCTCTTTTCCGGCAAGCGGCGATAGCCATCCTGCTCTTTTGGTGTCAAAATCCGTTCAGGAAACCGCTCCTGCCTGGCAATAATTTTTCGTATGCGCTCCAGATCTGCAATATCAATCCCAATACCGGAAATCATCTCTCATCTTCCTTCTATTTATATTATTCGCTGCATAAAGAATACAGTAGAAGCAGTATTATGTACACATTATCCAATGAATAAGTGTTATGGCATGCTGAAAAACTGCTTTTCAGGCTATGATGTAGATACACGGTCCAACAATTCAAGCACGGAGGAGAGCCATGTTTACAAGAACGGAAAGCTTTAAGGAATTTATCCGCTACTACCCTGTTGTTTCTGCTATCATTTGTATCCATATTATCATCTATCTATTAACAGTCGTTCCCCTATTTCCAAATACACTTATTTTCGAAAAGCTTGCAGGTGTCAATTTATATATTGTTCAAGGTGAATACTGGCGGCTGCTGAGCCCAATCATACTGCACAGCGGTTTCCCCCATGTTTTATTCAACAGCTTTTCTCTTGTTCTCTTCGGCCCTGTACTGGAACGAATGCTAGGGAAAACCAGATTCATCCTCCTTTACATCACAGCTGGTGCAGCAGCAAATATTGCAACACTGCTTTTTGAACCTTTGACATATATTCATGTGGGTGCCAGTGGTGCGATCTTTGGCCTGTTCGGATACTTTGCGGCAATCATTGTATTCCGAAAAGAACTTTTATCCAGGGAAAACTCACAAATCATACTGACCATTACGATAATCGGCGTAATCATGACCTTTCTGCAGCCAAACATTAATGTTACAGCCCATTTATTCGGCCTGCTTGCAGGTTTCCTGATTGGTGCGGCATCACTTGCCAAAGGACGTACATCTTCTTCATCCGGCATAATACGGCCCGGAGGTCTTGCCGGCATCAGGCCTTCATTAAAAGGGGTGCCCGCATCAAGGCTTGTTCTCTGGGGAATCATTATCATTTTGGCTGTCCTGGGGTTTTTATCCAGATAATCCCAGCCCAAAAGCGGGAGCGCCTTGATCAGATGAACTCCGTCTAAAAACCGCCACGTCCTGGCATACGCTGAAGCCAGCACATCCTGTGCAAGTCCGGCAGGCATAAGACGAATTATGCAGGAAACCTTCCAAAGCAAGCTTTGGCCGGGCGATACATCTCTGCCGAAGCGTTCCTGATTTCTGTTGGCTTATGACCCGAGGGGCTAGGAGCTGGATGCAGACAGCCTTTCCACAGAGTTTCACACTGATCCATTTTATAGTTTCCTATACAACAAAAAAAGCGCTCATAGGCGCTTTTCCTTTTTCAAATAACTTCTGTTTAATCCAGTATAAGAATACCACTTATAAATAGCATACACTTCTCCACGGTCAAGATCAGGAACCGTTCCGCCTGTCCCCCCAATCCCTGACATGGCCACAGCTTCTATGGTAGCCAGACTGCGCCTTTTCTGAAAATAACTTTCGCTCATGGTGAGGGACTGTATTCGATTTCTTTTCATAAAGACAGTCGTCCTTATAATCCCGCGATATCTGAGAGCAAGCTGCTGAGAACTGATATCCCAGCCTGCATCCCTGTATTTGAGATACGACCATCCCAAAGAAAGGATCAGCAGCACTAAAGAAAAGTATCCCCATGGCCTGAAAAAGAGGAGCGGCACAGCCACAAAAGGCAGTGCCCACAGAAACCCTCTCCATAAATAGCGGTTAAGCGCCCTTTTTGGAGATTTAAAAAATCCGGGCTGCAGTTCATAGTGGGACAAGTGGGGCTTTAATAAACCGGCAATCCGTGTTTTTTTCACAATCGGCAGGATCATAAGGCGCGCGCTTTCATTGTCCTCAATGGAACCTCCTGCACTTTCAATATAGACAGTCGCCAGGCCAAGTGGCTGCCTAAGCAGATTTTCCCTGATCTGAATTGCCTGAATGCGATTCAGCGGAATCGTCATCTGCCTCTTTTCCAGCAGACCTCTTGTGACAATCAACTCCTTATCAGTCTTTATTAAAGTAAAATCGGCATATTTTAGCATACCGCCAATAAGAGCAATAAGCCATGCAATAAAAAAGACGATGAAGACCAGGATACTCACAAATACAATTCCGTTGGCAATAAATCCTTCGAGGCCGGCAAACACCTTTTCATACGGAAGGATCTCTTCAAATTGAAAAACAAAGGCAAAGACAGCCGAAATAACGACACCTGCCCCACCTGAAGTTGATGCCAGAAGGAGCAGCTCGCCAGGAGAAATTTTATAAATCACTTCCCGGTTCTGTAAAGCTGTTTCCATTTCGGAAGGATTCTTTTTAGCAGCTGAAAATGCCTGCTGAATGAATTCTGCATCTTTTTTAGAAATAGCCGTCAATACCGCTTCTGCCTCACCAGCTCCGCTTGAACCGGCTGTCTCCACTTTCATCTTTACAAGGCCAAATGGCCTTTGCAGCAAACCTTCCGATAAGTCTAGACTTTGAATTCTTTCAAGCGGAATATATCTCTTCTTCCTTATCAGAACACCATACTCGATTCGAAGCTCGCCTTCTTCCAGTCTATAAGTATATCTCCACCAGGTAAGGATCCCTATCATAAAAACCGCAATTATGACCCCTAAAGACAGGACAAGCTGAACAATTTCACCATTTCCTCCTCTGCTTCCAAAGACGACAAAAACAAGAAAGGGCACCAGCATTTCCTTTAGGTGTTTCAGGAAATTGGCTACCGCTGATATTGGGTGCAGCCGTTTCGGATTAGACATCATCATCTGCAGCCCTTGCCAGCAAGGAAATGAAAAAGCGCAATTCCTCCGCTTCATCCACATCCAAGGCCGGTATTTCATGAACAGTTGCAGCCGTCGAGATGGTGACAGTAGCAAGACGATATTTACGCAATATCGGCCCTTGCTTGGTATCCACATGCTGCACCCGAATCATGGGAACAAGGGTCCTTTTAATCACAAATATCCCATGTTTGAGTTCTATTTCATTTTCCCGGACCTCATACCTCCATCTTTTCCACCTTAAGGAGGGGAAAATCATAATGACTAGGTAAGCATAAGCTGAATAAAACATTAAGGAAGCCCCAATAACCCAAATAGGCCACTTAAACAGGAAAGCAGCAGCAATTGCTCCCCCTGATAACACAAAAGGAAAAACAGAGTGGATTGTGCCGGAGATTCTCCATGCAAGCAGCCCCCTTGCCGGTATCCTTTTATGCGGCTCTGTAATCATGCAGTACCCCCCGCAATTCCATAAAATTAATAGTCATTCAAAAACGCCCAGAGTCAGTTCCTCGCTAAGAACCTCATCAGCACATGTTCTTTGGATCAGCTCTTTCACTTCTATAAGTATACATGACAGAAAAAAGAAGTGTCTCCCTTTTATGAAAAAAGTGGGGGTACTACTTATATTTCAAAGCTGGATGAATCAATAAAAGTCAGATCGGGGTTCGTTCTTAAATCTTCAGAAAGCTTAAATAGTGCGCTATCCTTCATTTTCGCTTCGATCATGCAATGAATCTCAGGCACTGACCCCTTAATGTTCTGAAGAAACTCCATGAACATATCAGCATTAATATAATCGGCATGCGCTCTGAAATCTTTGTCTGATTTCGGACTGGAAATATGCATTTTCACAGGCAATTCTGAATGATCCCATGTCGCTGCGACCCTTTCCCATTGCTCCGTCCAGTTATCATTCTCAAAATTGGCAAGGTGATGGTGGTAATCAAATACAAGCGGAATCCCAAGCTTTTCACAAAGATAAAGCGTATCATCAAGGGTAAAGGTGGTATCGTCATTCTCGAGGATAATCATTTGCTGGATTCCTGAAGGTGTAAAGCCCCAATTATGGATAAATTGTTCGAGAGCCTTCTCTTTATCATCATATCCTCCGCCCACATGCAGAACACAGCGGTGAGCTGGATTCAGCCTCATGCCTTTCAGCAGGGCTTCATGCATTGCCAGTGTTTTAATGGACATATTCAATGTATCAACTTTCGGTGTATTAAGGAGCACAAAATGGTCTGGATGAAAATCCACCCGCATAGGGTGTCCATCCAGAAAGTGACCAATTTTGGATAGAGCTTCTTTAAGAGAGTGCATATACTTCCAATCAGAAAGTTCCTCATGATTGGCAAGAGGAATCAGCCGGGAGCTAAAGCGAAAAAAATGGATATCATGGGCCACATTGTGCTTTAGCAGCCTTAGGCAGTTTTCGAGATTTGATACGGCAATCCGCTCCAGTCTTGCTATAGCCGCCTCGCGGTCTTTAATGGCCGAGAATTGCTTAAACGTCATCGTTTGCGATGGTGACGCGTTTTTCAGATTCATACTCATCGCGACATACCCAAGGCGTACAATCGTCATGTCGATTCCTCCCGCATTGTTTTTCCCTTAGTATGTACGTCTGCCGCTGAGAAATTGCAGATGGACGGCCCTTATAATAGTGGGAGCAAATTAAAAAGAAAAGGAGAGCAGAATCTCTGCTCTCCTTTTTAAAGTAACCGTTTAACGATAGCTGCTGCTGCTATTTGAACGGTTATTGTGGCTTTGACGTTTTCCAGTGTGGCCTTGACGGGATTTATATGATCCTTTCTGGCCTCCTTGTCTGCCTTTTCCGTTATAGCCTCCGCGGCTGCGGTCATTCGGCTTTCTGTCGCGCTTAGATGGAAGCGGCTTTTCCTCTGTTAATTTAACAGGAGTTGTATCCGGTTCTTTTGTCAGCATCTTCAGCACGGCTTGAACCACTGTTGAAGCATCCTTTTGTGCAAGGAGCTCATCAGCTGCTTCTTTATAGCTCCCAAGATTGTTTTCCTCAATGGTTTGCATGATTTTTTCCATGACTGCTTTTTGCTGGCCTTCAAGGGCCTCATCCAGTGTTGGAGCATCCATGCGTTCCATTTTCCTCTTGGTTGTACGTTCTACGACATGCAGATACGATTTTTCGCGCGGATTAATGAATGTCATCGCAACACCTGTTTTTCCAGCACGTCCTGTACGGCCGATGCGGTGAACATAGCTTTCAGGATCCTGAGGAATATCAAAATTGTATACATGTGTGACACCGGAAATATCCAAGCCTCGCGCAGCAACATCTGTTGCAACGAGGACGTCAATGCTTCCCTCTTTGAACTTGCGAAGAACAGAAATCCTTTTAGCCTGGCTTAAGTCACCGTGGATTCCTTCAGCCATGTATCCGCGAAGATTCAAGGCTTCAGCCAGTTCATCGACACGGCGCTTTGTACGTCCGAATACGATTGCCAATTCCGGTGATTGAATATCCAGAAGTCTTGTCAGCACATCAAATTTATTCTTTTCATGCACTTCAATATAGTATTGTTCAATAGATGATACAGTCATTTCCTTTGCTTTTACGCGGACAATTTGGGGTTCCTTCATGAAGCGTTCTGCCATTCTGCGGATTGGCGCAGGCATTGTAGCAGAGAAAAGCAGGGTCTGGCGCTCTTCCGGAATTTGGGCAAGGATTGCTTCAATATCATCAATGAATCCCATGTTAAGCATTTCATCCGCTTCATCAAGAATGGCTGTATGGACATGGTCAAGACGCATTGTTTTGCGGTTTATGTGGTCCAAAATACGTCCTGGCGTTCCAACAATGATATGCGGTTTGTTCTTCAAGGCGCGGATTTGGCGATTAATATCCTGCCCTCCATAAATGGATAGGACTTTCGTTCTTTTGCCGTAGCCGATTTTATACAGTTCTTCCGATACCTGAATTGCCAGCTCGCGAGTCGGAGCAATCACAATTCCCTGAATGAAATCCTTCGTGTTGTCGATTTTATCAATCATCGGGATTCCGAATGCAGCAGTTTTTCCTGTTCCTGTCTGCGCCTGCCCGATCAGGTCTTTATTCTCTAAACTTAACGGAATGGTCTGGGCCTGAATTGGAGTGGCTTCTTCAAATCCCATTCGCTTCAGTGATTTCATTGTCGCCGGGCTGATGCCCAAGTCTTGAAACTTTGTCAATGTATTCATTCTCCTTCTAATCATAGAAAAATTTTGTCCCTGCAAACCTGCAGGCAGGAATTCTCCTGAAAATTGGCCTATGAGTCACTCTTCCGGACGATTATAAGAAAAGTTAGGGCACCCCGTAAGGAGCCTTTTAACCGGCAGTACCCGGTCTCTAGATGCTTTAACTTCTTATTTTTATAAAAAGTGCGGTTATGTTTCGTTAAGAAGAGTCCCACTCACTATGAAACCCGCTTGAGGAAAGGATGAGGGTAAATTCTATCCAAATTGTTCACGGACAATCAGGTCTCTAAAGATGAGTTCTAACAACGAGAAAGCACTCATCTATTTATGGCCATACTGAAGTATGACGTTCTCCGCAATACCTCTGTATTTAATGAAAAAAGACATTCTCCTGCTGGAGCATGTCCGGGTTCTCAAAAGAAGTTCCTGTTGGCACTTTGGTGTTTATATTACCATTTTCAAGTAAGCATTGCAAACTTGAAGGCTGGCTGAAAACCTTATCATTCCGGCTTTTTTTGAAGAAAACCAAGGATCTCCTGAAAGAGGCGTTCCCCTTCTCCGCAATGGCAGATAAGATGTTTGGAGTCCTTTATAAAAATTAATTTTTTGGCCGATGAACTTATATTATTGTATAAATATCTGGCACTTCGCGGAGGCACCACTCCATCACTTTCACCTTGCGCAATCAATGTCGGCACAGTGATCTGATTTAAGATAGGTTTGATAGAGGCCACAAGCCTGCGGAATTGAAGAGTTGCCGTAATCGGTGTCGCACTTATTTTCCGCTTATATCTGACGAACATCTCATTGTCGGCCAGGTTTCCCTTGAAGGCATCCCTTGCCATCTCTTTAATATCGAAGAAAAGCTGTTTTGGATTTACGTAATAAGCAGCTGCACTGAGCAGAACCAGCTTATCCACAGGGTAATGCACTGTTAAGTAGCTGGCGATCAGGCCGCCCATCGAAAAGCCGATTACATACACTTTCTCACAGCGGCTTATCAGCCTTTTCAGCTCTTCCTCTGCATGCTCAATCCATTTGTTATAGGCAATTCCTTTCAGCTTAAGTTCATCGCCATGACCCGGCAATGTCGGCACGGAAATCTCCCAGTCTGTATGTTCTTTCAAATACTCTGCCAAAGGTTCTACTTCAAATGGAGCTCCTGTAAAACCATGTATGCACATGCAGCCAATCATCCTCGAGTCACCGCCATTTTTTTATAATCTAAGTCAATTCTATTTTACACTTTTTCCTTTTTGCCATACTAATCAAACCTGTTAGAAGATAAAAATTATAACAAAGGAACTATATAAAAATAATTTAAACCCCTGTTTCACGTGAAACAGGGGTTTATTTCCTATAATAACAGATATATACAATAACAGAATTAACAAGGTATGAGAATTACATGTTATTTTCCAGCTGTTTTAGTCTTACCATTCTATCTGTTAAAGTGTTGTTGTTATTTTTTTCTTAGCAATTATTGAAGGGCAGAGACAACTTCTTCCAGTTTCATGCCCCGGGATGCCTTAACCAGTATAATCGTTTCCGGATCCACATGTTTCTTCAGCTCTTCGATCAGCGGCTGTTTGTCAGTAAAGGCGGCCACCCGTTCGTGAGGAAGTACCTCCTTCGCTCCCTTGGCGATATATTCGGCAAGCTTGCCGAAAGTAAATACATAATCAACCTTTTCAGGATCCACAGATTTTCCTGTGGAGTAATGGAAATCCTCCTCCTGCGGACCAAGCTCCAGCATATCGCCCAGAACAAGAATTTTCTTTTTATACCCTGGCAGGTTGGCAATCAGTTCAATCGCCGCATTCATGGATGTTGGACTCGCATTATAAGCATCATTGATGATTTTTTCTCCACTTTGGCCCTCGAGAAGTTCCATCCTCATATTCGTCAGCTTTAAGCTTGCGAAGCCTTCGTTCATCTTTTCGTACGGAACGCCAAAATGAGCTGCTGCAATCATGGCTGCCAGGGCATTTAGAACATTATGGGTGCCTAACACAGGCAGATAAAACTTCCCGCTGGACACATTAATCCCAAACGTGCTGCCGCTGTCATTCTGCTTGATATCCATCGGGTACACATCATTTTTCCCGGTTCTTCCAAAAGTTCTTAAAGTTGCCGAACCATTGTAGGATTTCAGTTTTTCATCCAAGAGAGGCTCGTCGCCGTAATAAATAACCAGGCCATTTTCCTGGAGTCCATTTACGATCTCAAGCTTAGCTTCTGCAATCCCTTCTCTGGAACCTAAATCCTGAAGGTGGGATTCGCCTATATTCGTAATAATCACAGCGTCCGGGCGGGCAAGCTTCGTAAGGAAATCGATTTCTCCCCTGCCGCTCATCCCCATTTCCAGCACCGCGATTTCCGTATCTTCCTCAAGAGCCAGAATGGTTAAGGGCAAACCGATATGATTGTTATAGTTACCTTCGGTTTTTTGAACTTTATATTGCAGGGAAAGAAGGTTTGCGGTCATATCCTTGGTGGTTGTTTTGCCGTTGCTTCCTGTAATGCCTGCGACTTTTATCTTTAATTCATCACGATAGCTTCTAGCCAATTCCTGAAGAGCCGTTAGTGTATCTTCGACGATCAGGATTGGAAGATGAAGAGGGGGATTGGGAACATCCTTTTGCCAAAATGCTGCGGCTGCCCCTTTTTCGATGGCATCTTCTACAAATCGGTGGCCGTCTGAATTTTCCCCTTTGAATGGGACGAACAAATTACCCCGCCCGATTTTTCTGGAGTCAATGCTGACGCCCTGTATGGATGTATTATGAAAAGATGAAACATCATTCTCGATCTTTATCATTTGTTCAATTTCCTGAAGTGTTTTCTTTATCATATGGCGCCTCCTGTTTCGGCATTATGAAAGGCTCATATTGCCAGTTATGTATGAACAAAAGGAACACGACAGATATGCCGTGTTTCCTTCAACAATTATATCTTTTTACATTGTGTGTTTAATGCTTTGTTTCTCAGCATGGCGTTCGATGGCCAGATTAACAAGCCTTTCGATCAGCTGAGGGTATTCTACTCCCGTATGCTTCCACAGAAGCGGGAACATGCTGAAAGGTGTAAAGCCTGGCATTGTATTGATTTCATTAATGTATAGCTTACCCTCTCTTGTTAAAAAGAAATCAGCTCTGACCAGACCTGAGCAGTCAAGGGCTTTAAATGCTTTAATGGCCATGTCTCTCAGTTCACTGTACTCAATTTCTGAGATTTCAGCAGGAATGATTAATGCTGTGTCCCCATCTTCATATTTGGCTTTATAGTCATAGAATTCAACTTTCGGGACAATCTCACCGGCAACAGAACATTCCGGATAATCATTGCCCAATACGCCAGCTTCAATTTCTCTGGCTGTAACGCCTTCTTCGATGATAATTTTACGGTCAAATTGGAAAGCTTCTTTGAATGCTTCCTCAAGCTCTGAACGGTTCATGCACTTACTGATTCCTACACTCGAACCCAGGTTGGCCGGTTTTACAAAACACGGGTACCCGAGTTCCCTTTCCACCTGGTCATAGGCTGCCTCCGTCTCATTTTCCCACTCACTGCGGATAAACCAGACATACTTCACCTGCGGCAGACCAGCCTGTGCAAAGATATTCTTCATAATGACTTTATCCATCCCTGCAGATGAAGCCAATACTCCATTTCCCACATATGGCAGGTTAAGCAGCTCAAGCAAACCTTGAACCGTGCCGTCTTCCCCGTTTGGACCATGAAGCAGCGGGAAGATTACATCAAATGGACCTTTATCCTGGGCACCCTGGAAAAGAGTAGGTGCCAAAGCTGTTGGAGGTAGTGCTTCCCCCTGGGAAAATTCCAGCTCCTTCACACTGGAAACAGGCCCTTGCAATTGAGGGCCCTTTACCCATTGACCTTCTTCAGATATATAAATAGGATGAATTTCAAATTTCGCCAAATCCAATGCTTTAATCACAGCCATTGCAGTCTGCATCGATACTTTATGCTCTGCAGATTTTCCGCCGTACAAAAGGCCAACCTTCGTTTTCATAAAAGAACCTCCAATATTCGATCATGGACTAACCGGCTTCTCATGCCGCTTTATTCCTTCATTTTTTTTCCTTAGCTGATTTATATGTTCATTCAAGCTACTCTTTATTGTAACACTTTCACATTTAAGAAAGGGAGTGATTACATGTTCAATTCCACAGGAATTTTTTTCTCCACATACGCCCATATTCCTATATGTATGAAATGGCCCTGAAAAAGGAAACTTTTCTTATCTGAAACCAGTAAAATAATTTCCTTTTCTGGCATTAAATTAAACTCCCTTTTTCCTATTATTATCTTAAGAAAACGTTCAACCGCCTACTATAGAGCAATTAACGAGAAAAACCCTTAATCCTTGGTAAATAATCAGACTTATTTTATTATTATAACAAAACCTTTATCTATTAACTTTTAACGTAAAACAGGATATAATCCTCCTAACAAAAACAACTGTATTTTTTAGGAGGACATAAAAATGAAGTTCGGTTTGCTTCCCAGAATAATTGCAGCCATTGCACTGGGTATTTTATTAGGTTCTTTTTCTCCTGAATGGCTTATTCAGCTATTTGCTACTTTTAATGGATTGTTCGGAAACTTTCTTGGTTTTGCGATTCCATTAATTATTATCGGATTTATCGCGCCAGGTATCGGGAGCATGGGAAAAGGCGCAGGGAAACTGCTGGGGATTACAACTGGTTTTGCCTATGCTTCTACGATCACTGCTGGTTTAGTCGCCTATTTTTCTGCGACGGTGTTATATCCTGTTCTTTTAAAAAACCAAAGCTTCAAAGAGTTTGAGAATCCTGAGGATGCTTTGCTTTCACCCTTTTTCCAGGTGGACATGCCTCCTGTAATGGGGGTCATGACGGCACTGCTGATTTCATTCACTCTAGGCCTCGGATTGGCTGCGATCAAAGGAAACACTCTGCAAAATGCTATGAATGATTTCCGTGATATTATTGAAAAACTGATTGAAAAAGTCATCATTCCATTGCTTCCTGTCCATATTTTTGGGATTTTCGCCAATATGACGCAGGGCGGACAGGTTGGCGCCATTATTTCTGTATTTGCCAAAGTCTTTGTCATGATTATTGCTCTTCATCTTTTATTTTTACTGCTTCAATACTCAGCGGCCGGCAGTCTTATGAAAGCCAATCCGCTTAGACTCATGAAAAATATGATGCCTGCCTACTTTACGGCACTTGGTACTCAATCATCCGCATCCACCATTCCTGTTACACTTAAGCAGGTTAAAAAGCTTGGTGCACGTGAAAAAGTCGCGGATTTCTCTGTTCCATTACTGGCAACGATTCATCTCTCCGGAAGCACGATCACCATTGTGAGCTGTGCGATCGCCGTGATGATGCTGCAGGGTCAAACGGCATCATTTGCAGAAATCCTGCCTTTCATTTTAATGCTTGGCATCACAATGATTGCAGCTCCCGGTGTCCCAGGAGGGGCTGTCATGGCCGCATTGGGTCTGCTTGAAAGCATGCTCGGATTCAATGAGACCATGCTTGCGCTTATGATCGCCCTATACCTTGCCCAGGACAGCTTTGGAACTGCATGTAATGTAACAGGTGATGGTGCTCTGACGTTGCTGTCTGATAAGGTAAGCGGCAAAGATAAGAAACTTCAGCCTCAATCTGCTGTGAAAGCCGGCTAATTGAAAAAAGATGTCCCTGCGGGGACATCTTTTTTGTGCAGTTTTTATGAATTGCAGCACTAAGTAAGCCGGCATATCGGTCACTTAGTCTAGTTTAGCAGCCTATTATATTTTATCGGTATATCGTTCACTTGGCGCAGCATCCGCTTTACATTACCAGGAAAGTGAAAAGTATATATCCGAACTTTACTTAACAATCAAAACAGGCGCTTTCACACGTTTGGCTATTTTATGGCTAACACTTCCGAGCACCATTTCCTGAAGAGTATTCAGACCCCGGCTGCCAACTACTGCAACATCAAAATCCATTTTGTTGGAAAATTCCACAATGGCTGGTCCAGGCTCTCCCTGCAGGATTTTTATTTCATATGAAATGCCCTTTTCTTTTAATAAGTTTTCTATTGGCTCTAAGCGTTTTTTTCTCACCTGGTCCACTATACTCTTATCAAAATGATGAAGGATATCTTCTTTTGAGGTCTGGCCATCAACAGCATAGACTACGGTAATTTCAGAATCAGGATTCTGTTCGGCCAGTTGAATGGCTTTAGCGGCTGCACGAATCGAATGATCGGATCCATCTGCAGCAATCAGTATTTTTTTAAACACAGAGCCTCACCCCTTACCTATTCTTATAAAAAAAATACCACAGTCGAAGCTGACTGTGGTATTCATTCCAGTTTTTTAATGGCCGGAAAATTTCGCACCAGGTTTGCGGTGAACGGCCAAACGCTCAATCAAGTTCGAGCTTGGCGCGTTTAATCCTGATAGGCGTACCAGCACACCGTTGTCACGAAGCTTTATTACAATCTTATCTATGGCAGCGACACCTGAGTCATCCCATACATGCGCCTGTGTAAAATCAATTTCAACTTCTTTTAATTCTTCATTAAAGTCGAATGCTGCTACAAGTTCATATACAGAAGCAAAGAAAACCTGGCCTGTTACAGCGTATATTTTCTTATCTCCTTCAATTCGTGATGCAACATGCACTTTCGAAATTTTAGCAACAAAGAAGATCGCACTTAGGATGATCCCCGCGAAAACTCCTTTGGATAAGTCATGAGTGAAAACAGTTGTAACAGTCGTTGTAACCATAACAATCGAATCTGTGACAGGCGTCTTAGCAAGTCCCTTAATGGATGACCAATCAAAAGTACCGATCGAAACCATGATCATAACACCGACTAATGCAGCCATCGGTATTTGAACGACAATATTCCCCAAAACTAAAATCAGAAACATAAGGAATGTGCCGGCTACCAAAGCGGACAGTCTGCCTCTTCCGCCAGATTTCACATTTATGACTGATTGTCCAATCATGGCACAGCCTGCCATTCCGCCGAATAGACCTGCCACGATATTCGCAATTCCCTGTCCGCGGCTTTCCATATTCTTATTACTGGCTGTATCGGTCATGTCATCAACTATGGATGCAGTCAGCAAGGATTCAAGCAAGCCTACGATCGCAAGGGCAATAGAGTATGGGAAAATAATCTTCAGAGTCTCAAGGTTAAATGGAACATCCGGTATAAAGAATGCCGGAAGGGCTGATGTGATAGTTCCCATGTCGCCAACTGTGCGCACATCACTCTTTGTCATGATGGCAATGATAGTAATAACAATAATAGCCACCAGAGGAGATGGCACTGCTTTAGTAAATCTCGGGAAAATATAAATAATCGCCAATGCACCGGCAACCATCGCATACATTACCCATGTAGCATCTACAAACTGTTCAAGCTGCGCCATGAAAATCAATATAGCCAGTGCGTTAACAAACCCAATCATAACCGCACGCGGAATGAATTTCATAAAGCGGGCCAGCTTAAGCACACCAAATAAGATCTGAAGAATTCCCGTCAAAATGGTCGCAGCAAATAAATACTGCAGTCCGTGATCGGCTACTAATGTAACCATTAATAACGCCATCGCACCAGTTGCAGCAGAAATCATTCCAGGCCTTCCGCCAACTATTGAAATGGTTACAGCAATACAGAAAGAAGCATACAATCCAACCATTGGATCGACACCAGCAATAATCGAGAATGCAATCGCTTCTGGAATTAGTGCCAATGCCACTACGATTCCAGCAAGAATGTCTCCCTTAACATTGCCAAACCATTGTTCTTTTTTTGATAAAACTTTCAAATAGACACCTCTTTATTAATAGATTTATAGTAATGACTTTGAACTCTCATCAAAGTCGAGCCGACAAAAACATATAGAATCATAACACATTTACTTATATTTACAAACCTTTATGTAAGCGCTAAAAACACTTAAAATCTATGTTTTTCTTTTGAAACCAACAGATTCCTATGCATATAAAAAATAATTTCCAACAAAAAAATGACCCTGGAGCAGAGTCAGTTATTATCCTATAGGCGAACAAATCTCAATATAATGTCCATCCGGATCTTGCACATATGCCACTTTCTGGCCCCAAGGCTTTTCAACAGGCTCGAGCAGGACAGGGACTCCGGCGGCCTTTAGCTTTTCAACTGCCGCTTCTACCTCTTCTGTGACAAAGCCCAGCTCAAATGTCTGCTCCTTTCTTAATCCATCCGGTATCGGAAGCCCGGTGACTTCCCGTCCTCCTTCTCTCGTATTAAAAGAAAGAATGGTGCTGCCTGTATCATACTCGATGTAAGTTCCAAATTCATTCCTAAGCTTCAGACCCAGCAATTCACCATAAAAATGCTTCGTTCTTTCCAGGCTTTCCGCATATAGAATGACATACCCCATCTTCAATTCCATTTATGGTCACCTCTTCAAATTTTCTAGTCATGATATGATTTCAATAAAGGAGGTATTTTCTCCTTTTAAAAGAATGTATAAACTTTGGAATCATTATTAATAGAGGTGCAGCTCTGAACTGGAAAGAAATCGAACATCAGATGTACACGATGTGCATGGTTGCAGACGGAGATCAGATCCTCCTCATAAAACGCCCGGATTATAAAGGCTTCCCTGGCTATCTCGCACCAGGCGGAAAAGTAGAGTTTCCCGAGAGCATTACGGACGCAGCAAAACGCGAAGTGCTTGAGGAGACCGGGCTGCACGTCAAAAATATTATTTTTAAAGGCTGGGATGAGTACGTAAACCCCCAGATGAATGTCCGCTACATGGTATTTAATTATCTGGCAGACTCCTTTGAAGGAAGACTTCTTGCGGATCCTCCTGAAGGAGAATTGCAGTGGGTTTCGAGACAAGATGCAAGGGACCTTCCCATGCAGGATTGGTTCAAGAGAAAGCTGCCGCTTTTTTTCAAAGAAGGGACTTTTGAGATCCATTCAGTTTGGGATGAAGAGCACAACACAGAAGGAACAAGCAAGACAAGGGTTTTTACTAAGATTTAATGGAGGGGTACCCGCTATGATCGAAGATACAGCCCTAAAGGTGAAGATTCGTCCCATACAGGAAGAGGATTTGCCTATTTTATGGGACTATATTTACGGAACAGACAACCCTGAGTGGAAAAGATGGGATGCTCCCTATTTTCCTCTTGAGCATAAAGACTTTGAAACATATAAACAGGAATTCCTCCAAAAGGCAGAAGAATATCTGCCTAGCAGCATGGTAATTGCAGCGTCGGAAAAAGTAATCGGCATTGTGGGATACTACTGGGAGCATCGAGATTCTAATTGGCTTGAAGCAGGAATTGTAATTCACAACCCCGAGCATTGGAATGGGGGTTATGGAACAGAGGCTCTTACTCTGTGGGTGGACTTTCTATTTTCCTCTCTTCCGCTTGCCCGGGTAGGTATTACCACCTGGTCAGGCAACAAAAGAATGATGAAAGCCGCTGAAAAGATCGGCATGCAGCTTGAAGGTAGAATGCGGAAATGCCGGATTGTTAATGGGAAGTATTATGATAGCATCCGGATGGGCATTCTGAGGGAAGAATGGGAAGAAAAGGTCATCAATAAAAAATAGGCTCGTTCTTTAACGAGCCTAAACCTTATTCGCAGTGAGCCATGCATCCTTCTAAGAGGAATTCCTTTTTATCCTGATCGATCTGCAGGATGGTCAGGCTGGTTCCATGAATGAAGGGCGGATCCCAAATGCGTTCGACAGCAGCATTGCGGCAAAGCATATACAGAGCTTTGACAGCAACTGCATGGGTAATAATCAGCACACTGCCTTCTGATGAGGTCTTTTGCAAGTCTTCCAGAAAGGAAGCAACGCGGTTTGCCACATCATAAAAGCTTTCTCCTCCTGCACTTTCATAGGACTCCGGCCGGTTCCAATAGGCATCGAACGCAGCCGGATAAAGATCCCTTATTTCACTTTCCACTCTTCCCTGCCAATCACCAAGATCTATTTCCATAAGCCTTTCATCTGTTTCGACCGGAATCTGCCTTGTTCCTCTTACAAGCTGTGCTGTATGTAAAGTCCGTTTGCTCGGTGAAGATATCATACGCTTAAATTCTATATCCTTTATTCTTTCTCCAAGCAGCTTCGCATCACGTCTGCCTTTCTCCGTTAAATCAGAGTCCAGGCGACCCTGCATTCTTTTCGCTTTGTTCCATTCCGTTTCACCATGCCGGATGATATATAAAGTCAGCATCCCTCTTTTCATGCCTTTCTTTTCAGTATATGAAAATAACTTCCTGCCAATTTCCTGATTTCTTCCGATTTATCTTCGGAAAAAACGGCTATAAAACAAGTGGATGGGCCTGCTGATTTTTCCAAGTCCACTTCTGATTCAAGGTCCTTAACCTCAAACTCTCTATTGGAGAACATCCCGTTCAGCTCGTTCAGAATGCCTTTTGAACCTACTGGAAGCGTCTCAGTATCTTTAATGGAGTTAATGATTTTAAAAAGCTCCAGGGGTGCTGCCTCCGCCTCTCTCTCAATCAGCTCCTGGCCAACCAAAGGTGAACCAATAACCGCTATCCTTGTATCATCTGTATAAATTAGGGTCTCAGCAGGAAGCGCTCCCTGCCTTTTGCCAAGTACAGATAAACCTATCGCAGATTGAAGCAGGTTAAAATTGCTTTCTGTACTGCCGGTGATTTGCAGCTCCTTTAGACCCAATTCATCAGCCCCCTTCTTAATGCCCCGTATAAGCTGATCCCAGGCATCATTTCCGCAGAAATTCTGAAGGGCAGCAGCAAATGGCTGAGCACCTGCTGACAAACATTCCATGACAGCGACACGGAAGGAATAATACGAAACAGTCTCGTAAGGAACCTGGACAGCATCCTGTTCTTTCTCGCCGATTGCTCCGCTGTTATCACTGGCTACCACAATCATTTCTTCAGAATTAAAAGGAAGGCTTAAGACATCCCTCACTGCTCAGCACCCGCTTTGGAAAGTGCCGGGCCCACAAGCTTGACAAGTCTCGGAATCGCTATATAAGCAATAACAGCATTTATCACAGAGCCTATAAAAAGAGAAGGCACAATTGCCAGGTAAAAGGCCTGGCCCATTAAAAAGGTAAATGGAAGCGGGGCTGCAAAGGCATTGCCTAACACAAAAAGAATTCCCCCCAGCCAGTGCCGGCCTCTCTGATATAAAGAACTGAAAATAAAGGCTAACAGTGCCATTTCAACAGCAATCAGGAGATGAAGCGGCCCTAAAGGCATGCCGCCCAATAACGCCGACAGCAAATGTCCGATGGCAGCAACGGCCGCACCGCCATAGCCTCCAAGCAGCACGGCTGCAAGCAAAGCAGGAAATGCATCCAGTGCCACGCTTCCGATAATGGCCGGAACTTTAATCGCTGCGCCGACTGCTGTAAGTGCAACAAGCATTGCTGCCATGCCCAATCGCATGCTTTTCATTCTTTATCCTCCTTGCGCTTTCCTTCACGGAATACATTAGCACTGCGCACATACTCCACATCTTTCTGGTTAAGACGGAAATTAACCACTCTTGCCAGGGCAAAGAAGTAATCAGATAAACGATTCAGGAATTTCAGTGCCACTGCAGAGGTTTCCGGATCCGCTTTTTTTAGTGAAACCACAAGCCGCTCCGCTCTCCGGGTTACTGTCCTGGCAATATGAATGGATGCAGATGCAGGTGCTCCCCCAGGCAGAATAAACCTTTCAAGCTTTGGCGCTTCCTCAATCAATTGATCAATCTTAGTCTCCAAATAGTCTACAGATTCCTTCGTCAATTTCAGCTCCCGCTTTTTCGAAACATTTGCAAGGTCACCGCCACAGTCAAAAAGCTCATGCTGAATCTTCTCCAGATCCTCCAGGACATCCTGAAAAATGGACGGATCCAGCTGTGTCATAGCTTGCCCTACAAAACAGTTGACTTCATCCACTGTTCCGTATGCTTCAACCCTTACATCATCCTTTTCTACCCTGCCTCCGATAATGCTTGTTTTTCCCTCATCACCAGTTCGTGTATAAAGTTTCATCAGCAATTCCCCATTTCATTTTATATTTTGACTGATGCCATACCAAATCAAATCAACTCTATCTGCAGCGGCAGCGGCATCCTGAAAGGCCCAACCTGACGCATCCCGCCACTTTCGGTCAGCTGCTTCCATTGGAACAATGCCTTTTGAAATATCAGATCCGATTAAAACGATCTTTCGATTGACAGCTGTTTTTTCCCACGCCTGCCATTTTGCCAGCATCTCCTGCCACTTGTCCCGAATCTCTTCAAACTCCAGCGCTTGGGACCATTCCTTAATCATCAGCTCGATTCCCTCATAGACGATTAGGTTTTGATCCAAATCGCCGGTCATCTCACCATGATAAGCTGAAAACCATTTATGAGGAGTATCATCCAATTGATATAATCTCTTTACCCATCGGGATTTCCCGTTAAAGGCGCCTCCTGTAATGAAGTGCATCTCTCTCCCCTCCTAAACTCTTCCCGTGTCCACCTTAGCTCATAGCCTCTTCCAAACGGAACTTGCCATTCCCAGAATTCTTTTTTCTCCGGTGCATACTTTCCAAGAAGGTATCTTATGACTCCGCCGTGTGTAATAACAGCAGCATCGCGCATATCCTTCCGGAGCAATTGATCGGTTAAATTTTGCCACCCTTTATCAACTCTTGCTGTAAATGCTGAAAAGGATTCCCCTCCGGGCACCACCCCTGAGAAAGGATCTTCCAGCCATTTTTGATAAGCCGGGGTATCTTTCAGCTCTTGATACGTCCGGCCATCCCACTCACCAAAATGCATTTCTCTCCATTCGGGACATGGTTCAATAGAATGATCCGGGAAAAGAATAGCTGCCGTCTTCATGCATCTGCCTAAATCACTTGCAAATATTCTTCTATAGTCTTGAGGCGCCGCGGCAAGCTTATCCCTATGTTCCGGACACAAAGGGGAATCTGTCCAGCCCAGATAAGCATGGGACTTATTGGCTTCTGTCAGCCCATGACGAAGTAATGCAACAGCCACAGTATCATCCATAAAAACACCTCCGTCCCTTCCACACTGGCCCCAAGTACATCCCCTGTCATTCCGCCAAACCAGGCAATGACTTTCCTTGATAAAAATGCGAATAACAATATTGAAAAAAGAACCATGATAAGAAACCCAACAATGGCCGGGTAACCTGCCAGCCCGGCAGCTGCCGCGGCGGCCAGAAGGAAGATAGGGTAAATAGATAAGGTGGTTTTCGAAGCAGCCTGCTGAAATAATGAGCCCAGCCCCTCTGTTTTGGCTGCCTTAACTTTTATCAGCAATACCCCCATTACCATCTTGCTTAAAAATGGAATCACTGCGATTAAAAAAAAGGAATATAGATTTGATAAAAGTACAATTTCATAGATAAATAGAAAACGGGTACCCAGCAATACGATGATGGACAGCACACCGAACGCCCCCACCCGGGGATCACTCATGATTTCCAGCCGCCTCTTCTGATCGCGATAGGAGAAGAACGCATCGCTCGCATCCATCCACCCATCAAGATGAATCCCGCCGGTCAGCAAAATGCCGGCCAGCCAGACGGCAAAAGCCGCAGCCAAGAGTGAAAAAGGAGTCCATTCAAGAAAAGCATAGAGAATAAATGCGTATATGCTCCCCTGAATGAGGCCGGCTATGGGGAAGGTTCTGATTGCCTTCTCCAAATGAGGCTTATCCATCGGCAGAGACATTGGAATGGGAATGCTTGTGAAAAATTGAAGGTTGATCAATAATCCTTTAAGCCATTTCATTCTGTTTTCTCCAGCTAAAGACGATTTCCTTCAATTTTCCCCAATCAAGATGCTGAATCATATTTTCCGCCAGTTCGTTGTATTTCCTATCCTTCAGGGCTTTTATTCGGACAGGCTCCTTACTTGGAATGCCTTTTTGTTTGCGCAGGGAATTAAGCCACTCACCCCTCCACTCATCATTATGGAAGATGTGGTGCATATACGTCCCTACCAGACGGCCTTCATTTCCATAGAATCCATCTTCTTCGCCATTTTGAAGCAGAAGAAGGCGATTGCCATCAAAGTCTTCTTCAAGAACTGTTTCACCTAAATGGATTTCATATCCATCCAAGATTTCCTTTACGGGAAGGTTCGTGCTTGAATGCAAACTGCCCTTCACCTGCACCGTCTTCTTGCGTTCATGAAAAATGGTATCTGCCGGTATCAAATTCAAGCCTTTTTCCTTTTCATTAGGGTTCCCGGTATCAGAACCTGCCATATCGATTAATCTCCTGCCGAGCATCTGGTATCCTCCACAAATGCCGGCAATAGAACCTCCATCGGCAGCATAGCGCACAATCCAGTCCGCCAGACCTTTTTCCTTGAAATAGCGCAAATCGCGAATCGTGCTCTTTGTGCCGGGAATGATCACCGCATCAGGTGAGCCAGCTTCCGATAGATGCCTTACCCATCTAATGTTCACGTCATCTTCATAGTAAAACGGATCAATGTCACTGAAGTTTGAAATAAATGGCGGCCGAAGCACTGCAATGTCCAGAATGCCTCCTCCAGCCCTTGGAACAGCAGCCTGAATGGATAGGGAATCCTCTGCATCGATCATATGGTCATCCAAATAAGGAAGAACCCCGAGGACAGGAATGCCCGTCCTTTCCTCGATCCAGCGGATGCCATCCTCAAACAGCGTGATATCTCCGCGGAATTTATTAATGATAATGCCCGCAACCCGCTGTCTTTCCTGTTTGGTGAAAAGCTCCAGGGTTCCGACAATGCTGGCAAAAACACCGCCCCGGTTAATATCGGCAACCAGGATGACAGGCACATCCGCTATTTCGGCTACTTTCATATTAACAAGCTCTTTATCTTTTAAATTAATTTCAACAGGGCTGCCAGCCCCCTCTATCACAAGCAGTTCGTATTGAGCATTAAGCAGACTCAGTGCCTCTCTGATGGTCTCCAGTCCCTTTTCATAAAAGGATTCCCGATAGCTTCTTCCTGATAGGGAATTGACTGCTTTTCCAAGGAGAATGACCTCCGCATTCTGTGCGGATTGAGGCTTAAGGAGAATAGGATTCATCCAGACAGCAGCTTCAGTTCTTGCCGCTTCAGCCTGAATGCCCTGTGCCCTGCCGATTTCATTTCCATCCTTTGTCACGTATGAATTATTGGACATATTCTGGGATTTAAAAGGAGCCGTACGGAAACCTTCATTGGAGAATGCCCGGCAAAGAGCCGTAGCAATCAGGCTTTTCCCGGCATCGGATGAAGTTCCCTGAATCATTATCCCTTTCATTCCGGTTCTCCTTTCATTTGTATGGGGATGCCAGCTTCAACAAGATAGGCTTCATCAGCCATATTTACTAAATTCCTGTGAAGCGTCCCAAGTATTTTTGAATATGTAATCACCAGTTCATTTTTGCCAATTGGCTCATTCAAGACTTCGTTGCTGACAACGATCAAGGCCCTGCATTTTTTGCGGATTTCTGTGATGGCCCTGAGAATATCAGATGATAGACTTTCCTGGAATTCTCTGTTCCGCCAAACATCTTCCGCTCTAAAAAGTTCATTATTCAAGAGAGTGGTCAAGCAATCGAAAAGAATAATGTCCTGATTGTTAAAGTTTCCCGAGATCTCTTCAAGTGCGGAAGGCTTCTCCCAGGTTGTCCAGCTCAAACCGCTCTTTTCTCGGTCATCCTGGTGCCTCTGAATCCGTACCTTCATCTCGGAATCGTACGCTTTTCCTGCAGCAATATACTGAAGCTTTCCTTCCGTCATTATTGCCAGCCCGGCAGCAGTCCTCTCTGCAAAGGAGCTTTTTCCGCTCCGCACTCCACCGGAGATAAAAATCAGCGATCCTTCCGCCATTGCCGCATCGCCTCCATCAGCACATCGTTGTCCTTCGGCCCTTTAATCGCAAAGCGCAGCCATCTCCCTTCCAGACCTGGGAAATTCATTGTGTGCCTCGGGATAATTCCTTTCTCAAGCAAAAATCGAAAAAGAGGCAGCTGCACATCAAGTCTCGGATCTCTCAACAAATAGAAATTAACTGAAGAAGGAGAAACCTCAAAATCCAATTGCTGATAAAATTGAACCAGCCTATCTCTCTCCTGCCGGATTAAATTCTTTGTCAGCCTGACATGCTCTTTGCTGTCCAGACACCATTCCCCTGCTTTTAAAGCGAGGGCATTTACACTCCAGTGCGGCTTTAGAGAAGCTGCTTCTTCAATTAACCTCTCACTTGCCAGCATGTATCCAAGGCGCAGGCCCGGTATCGAAAACATCTTTGTCATGGAGCGCAGCACCACAACATTCGAATCCTTTTCTATGAAAGGAACGATTGATTGATAGTCGCAGGCAAAGTCATAAAAAGCTTCATCCATAATAAGCAGGCAGCTATGGGTATGACACTTCTCAATTAATTCCTTTACAATGGAAGATGGGTAAAAAATACCTGTCGGGTTATTTGGGTTGCAGAAGAAAACAACATCAGCGGCTTTCAGCCTTTCAGATAGCGCTTCCATATTGAGATCCCAGTCGCCAGGCTCCAGCTGATGATAGGAGACTGTACAATGATTAACCTGGCAGGCCTCTTCATATTCCGAAAAGGCCGGCTGAATAATCAGCACCCTTTTTCCGGCTATCATCCGGCCAATCAGGGTGATTAGCTCGGCGCCTCCATTTCCCACCAGAATCTGTGTTTCTTTTATTCCCTCTGCAGCCGCCAATTTGCTTTTTAATAGAGAAGATTGGGGATCCGGATAATCGCTAATAAATTGGAATAGACTGCCCCATCCTTCTTTTAACTCGCGGGGAGGACCAAGTGGATTGATATTGGCACTGAAATCAATTCGCTCCTCAGGCATTGGCTTATCAATTGCTTCATATAAATATTGCGGGTTAGATCCATGTGAAGGCCAAATCAAGGAACACCCCTCCTGTCCATAATAAAAGCAAGAATAAGAAAACCGTCTTGTTCATGATCGAAATGCTTTTTATGATATGTTCTTTTTCAAGCAGCACCATTGGCTTTCCCATCGTGGCTCGGTTAGAAATTACACCCTTATAAAAATTGATTCCTCCCAGTTGAACCCCCAGGAGGGCTGCAACAGCTGCTTCGCCCCAGCCGCTATTTGGGCTCGGGTGCTTTGGTGCATCTCTTAAAAGGATCCCCCATGCTTCCTCATATGGAGAATGCTCCGGCTTTTGTGTGAGCATGATGCAAACCGATGTCAGCCGGCTCGGGATCCAGTTTGCGATATCATCCACTTTGGCAGATGCCCACCCAAAATCTATATACCTTTCATTTCTATGGCCAACCATGGAATCGCAAGTATTAATGGCCCTGTAGATAAGGGCCATTGGAGCACCGCCAATCATGGCCCAAAATAATGGAGCTGTAATGCCATCACTGGTGTTTTCAGCCACTGTCTCCACGGCAGCCCTGACAATGCCTGGTTCATCCAATCGATCTGTATCCCTGCCGACAATGTATGAAAGCTTTAATCTTGCTTCTTCCATATCTCCTTCTGCCAGAGGCTCATAGACCTCCAGTGCTGCATCTTTTAAACTCTTTTGCGCAATGGCTGTAAAGATAAGAATGCCCTCTGCCAGAATGCCGGCAACCGGGTGAATTTCATAGAAAAGCTCTATGATTAAATAAGTTATACCTCCTGCTGCCAGCAGGACTATAAATAGCATGATGATCCCTTTTAATTTTCTATAGCGGCCTTTATTAAGAACTTGTTCAAGTTTATGTATCAGGGCACCCATCCATCTGACCGGATGCGGCCAGTTTGGCGGGTCTCCTATCAGCTTATCTATTATGCAGGCAAAGGTTAGAGCGATCAGGTGATTTAAAATCATCCCTTTATCCTTCTTTGCGATTTTTTTATTGCCTCAACAGTACATTCGTAGACACCTTTTCCGATTATTTTGCCAAGAGGTGTAATGGTGCCCGCATACTCCAGGTATTCTCCCTGCTGCGTGGCCGCAATCATAATACTGTCTGTCGATGTTCCGGTCGCTATCGTCCCTGTGACTGCATCCTTTACCTTCTGATCATATAAGGCTCTTGTCTTTGCCTCGGTTGCAGTCATAATGCATTGAATAAAGGCTTCCTCTGTCAGATTGCCATTAACGAAAACCCATGTATTGATTGTACCCGGAGTCAGATGATAAGAATGGGCTTCACTTTTCGAGGCATCAACAGCATTGCCGACACCTGCTGTCACGACCACATACACAGAAAAGGTTCCATCTTCATAAAATTTACTGCTATGATCTTTAACATATACAGCGGTCATCATCCCCACGGTTTCCCCGGGTTCTAAGCCGATCTCCCGGACAAAATCCGCCATCTCCGCTCTATGATCACTGCAATCATAATTCTTGCTCACATGCCGGTTTAGAAATATGCGATTCCAGCCGGTTCCCGATCCTGTTACACCTGATGACATGGTTTTCAGCGGAAATGGGGAGCGAAGGACAAGTAAGTCTTCCTTTACCTCAAGATAGGATCGATCAATTCGGTTCACTGATTGGCTTTCTGCCTGAGAGCGTTTGGGCACCAAAACCATCTGAGGGGCCGGGACTCTTGGATGCGGCAGCTTCTCAATCTTCGTCCTATAGACCTCACGTATTCTGCCTTCTTTTAAAACCTCATTGGGAACGTGGTTAATATTGACTTCACCATTCTCAAGCAGCAGAAGGCGGTCACAGTACAGGCCGGCCAAATTCAAATCATGAAAAATGGAAATGACCGTCAGCCCGCAGTCTTTTGACCATACAGAAAGGAGATCAAGCAATTCTTTTTGATAGGACAAGTCCAGATGGTTAGTCGGTTCATCCAGCAATAATATTTCCGGCTCCTGGGCAAGGGCCTGGGCTAAAAACACCCTTTGTCTTTCGCCGCCGGATAATTGCTGAATATCATAATCCTGAAAATGGGAAATGCCTGTCTGCTCCATGACTCGATTGACCGCTTCTTCATCTTTGCCCGACCAGCTCTGGAACCACCCCTTTTGATGGGCATATCTGCCGAGGGAAACAGTTTCCTTTACCGTATAGGAAAAAGCCTGAGAGGAGTGCTGAGGCAGAACAGCAATAATTTTTGCAAGCTCTTTCGGTGTATACTGTGAAAGGTTCTTTCCTTTGATCAATATATCTCCTGACTTATGAGGCAGAATGCCGCTCAGCATCTTCAGTATCGTGGTTTTCCCGCTTCCGTTCGGACCCAGTATTCCGAAGAGCTCCCCTTTCTCCACTTCAAAGCTGATATTTTTCACAACCGGTGCACCGGCATATCCGCCAGTAACTTGCTGAACGCTTAGCATGATTAACCACTTCTTTCTGAACTAAGATATGCCTTCGGAACAGGCAAAAACCACTTGTTCCTGCAAAGAAAATCCAGGGAATCCTTCCTCCTTGAATGGGTGGACGCTTGTGCCGGACAGTTATCGAAGTTCAAAGTTTATTCTTTCTTTTAATTAAAATAATAGCAAACGCAGGTGCACCGATTATCGCTGTAATCACACCGATTGGAAGTTCGGTAGGTGCAATGATCGTCCGTGAAACCAGATCGGCAATAATAAGAAAGCCTGCACCCATCAGAATAGATAGCGGCAATAGGTGCCTATGATCCGGTCCCCATAACAGCCTGGTCAGATGAGGGATCACAAGACCGACAAATCCTATCGTTCCAGATACAGCTACAGCCGCACCAGTCAAGATAGAGCCAGCTATCAGGACCATCATCTTTCTCTTCTGAACGTCCACCCCTATATGCTGGGCCTTTTCTTCTCCGAAGCTCATGGCATTAAGCTCTTTGCTGTTCACTAAAAGAAGGATGGCACCCAGTACAAAAAACGGAATGATAATTTTAATATACGCCCACCCTCTCATGGATACACTGCCAAGAAGCCAGCCAATAATCTGTCTAAGCTCCTCTCCAGTCAGGGCAATCATCAGAGAAATCAGAGCGCCAAGAAAAGAACTGAAGATAATGCCTGTTAAAATAATCGTTTCCACTTTCATGGATCTTTCAATTTTTCTGGCAAACAGCAAAACGGCAAAAATGGTTAAAAAGGAAAATAAAATGCTGAATAACGGCAGCGTAAACATTCCTGCAAACGGAATGGATAATCCTAAGAATAATGTTAAAACAGCACCTAGTGAAGCCCCGGATGAAACCCCAATTGTATATGGATCTGCCAGCGGATTTCTTAATAAACCTTGAAAGGCGGCTCCCGCAATTGCAAGAGACGCCCCTACTAAGCCAGCCAGCAAAACGCGCGGCAGGCGAATATTCATAATGATATTTGAATGCATAGCATCCGTGTTTCCCAATGAAATAAAAGGAAATAGCTCAGCGCTTATTACTCTGATAATCGTCATGGGGTGAACAGACACTGTTCCAATTGAAATCCCCATCAGCATGGCTAAAAGCAGGAAAGCCGCTGCTGTTAGATAAGCTAAAAATTTATTATTTAAATACGTCCGGATATACTGCTTTTGCAAGTTCCTCGACTCCTTCAATAATACGAGGGCCAGAGCGGGTTACCATATCGGAATCAACATCGGCAACATGCTTATTTTTTACTGCGGTTATATCCTGCCAGCCATCCCTTTTCATTACATTGCCAGCAGCATCCTCAGTGTAATAGCCATGAGTTGTGATGATTACATCCGGATTCCGTTCGATAATCGCTTCCGGATCCATTTTCGGCCATCCTTCTTCGGAAATGATATTTTCTGCATTGATGGCACTTAGCATTTCATCCATAAATGTTTTTGTACCTGCTGTATAGATTTCAGGAGCAGGTGAAACTTCCACGAAAACCGATTTGCGGTCTTCTTCTTTTATGCCCTGAGCTTTTGTTTTGATTTCCTCGAGCTTGCTCTTCATATCTGAAACAAGCTGCTCTGCTTTATCCTTCTCTCCCGCTGCGGTTCCAACCATTTCAATGGATTCAAAAACCTGATCAAAGCTCTTTGCATCATTGACAACAAGGACGGTCACACCTGCATCCCTTAATTGCTGAAGGCCAGCTTCGGAATTATGTGCGCTTGACGCGTGAGCAAGGACAAGATCCGGTTTTAAAGAAATAATTTTCTCGACATTAAATTCCATGCCGCCAATCTTTTCTTTTTCTGTGGCTTCGGGCGGGTAGTTATCAAAATCGGAGACTCCGACAACTTCTTCGCCAAGCCCCAATTCAAAAACAATTTCGGTGTTGCTTGGAATCATGGAAACGATTCTTTCGGGCTTGGATTCGATGACGATTTCATTATCAAGAGCATCCTTTATCGTAACAGGAAAAGCAGCCTCTTCCCCGCCAGTATTCTGCCCTTCCTCAACCTTTTTCTCTTCTTTAGGCTGTTCAGCACTCTCGCCGCAGCCTGCTAGCACTCCTGCAGCCAGAAGCATCGTTAATAAAAATGCATAAAACTTTCTCATACTCAGCAATCCTCCTAGAACTTTCGACAAAATTCGGGTGGTGTCTAACACCATCTTAAAAAAATAAAAGGCTGGTTCTCATAATATTTTTTAGCTTACAAACCTAGCGCGTTGATTTCCGCTGCAATCAACTCAGTGGCAGAAACTAAGTTAGCCACCCATAGACTTTTAGAAACAACCAAATAAAAAACATCCCCTCGGACGGCGAGGAGATGTTGGCATGGTCATTTATCAATTAGTGCAGAAAGGATGGCCGGACCAAACACCTCCCTATCCTCGTAGGTTTATGGGTGCTTAAGAATCAGGCAGGTCTCCTGGCTCATGGTCAATGCGTTCTGCTCCTTCCCATACATTCCTGTACAGTGGATTTACAGACAGCTTCCATTTACAGTGGCGGGACCGCGCTGGAATTTCACCAGCTTCCCTATTAAGTCTTCAAAAGAGCCTGTTTTAAAACCCTTTTGAGAAGACACCTGTTCTATGCTGATATAAAATTTTCTATCTCCGATTATACACCATCACGCAGAAAAAGTAAGAGAATTTTGCTGAATGTTGTAAAAAAGTTCAGAATTCTAGCGCGAGTATATTTTCCATTCCCTTGTTTTCTTATCAAACACAATCTTCGCCTCACATGGCTCTTTCACAATGGCCTCATACTCGTCATACATATCATCCATATTCGCAAAGTCGCCAATAATCCAAATAGGAATTTCTATCCGGACCCGATTCTGTTCGATATCCTTAATGGAAAGTACCGCTCCCTCTTTCATAAGAGACTTTAAGGAAAGCAGGACATCTCTGGTGATAGGAGGATACGTCTTTTTCTTTTTTATGCCAAGGAGCGTTTTTTCGACTTTCATCTGTCCCATTTTACCGGGGATTACTTCCCCAAGCATGCGGTAAAAATCGTTCAGATCGCGATAATATGTACGGTTAAACCAGCCATCATCATGGGCCAGGTACACATAGCGATTGCTCAGATAATTGTAAAAAGGCGGCTTAAGATGTTCCTTGACATGGCCGAGATAAAGAAGCTCAGCAATTGTCTGGCCGGGAAGCTCATTCACCGCTTCCTCTTCCTCGAAATCAATCCAGCAAAAATCGCCATAGCCATATACATCATCCTCAACCAGCCTGCCCAGCTTGTCCCTTGACACATAATCGAACATCGTGTGGGTATTAAAGTCCCCATGTTCAAAACGATGCTTTAACAACAGCAGATTGTTAATAGAATCGGAATGAGTTTGGGCAAACTCTGCAAACTCAATTCCATAAGTCATCACATACTGATCCTGTTCATTAAGATGGATGTAGATGAGATCACGAATAGCATGATTCCTTCTTTTCAATGACGAAACCTCCGAACCGTTACCCAAAGTGGTGTTTTCAAAGAAAAGCACTGAGCTAGACAGATAAGAATAGCGCAAGCGCCTTCACAAATTAGTAAAAAGACAGCTTCTTTTTGAAACTGCCTGTTAAACATCCAGTATTTTATTCTCTTATTGTAGCAAAAATAACTGAAAATATCTTTGCCGATGAGAAAAAATTTTAAATTGCAGCCTGCCCGGTTTTTTGGAAATACAGGAAACCATCATGCTGATTCATTCGTCTAACTACATGCAGAGAAAAATGTATTCTGTTCTCCATTGTAAGGTTTATTTTTCTTTGTTAGGATAAAAATGTAAAAAGGTACAGAAACCAGGTGTATACAAATGAACAAGAATAATAGATTCTCAGACCGGTTCGATTGGACGTTATGCTTTCTGCTGCTGCTATTTTTCCTCATCAGCTGCATCGCTATTTACAGCGGACAATCCTCCAATCAATATGAAGGGAATTTTGTCGTCTCACAAATAAAAAATTATGTTGTCGGAGCTATCATTGTGGCAATTGTCATGTATTTTGACAGCGAGCAAATCAGAAGGCTTACTTGGCTGCTGTACGGTTTAGGCATCCTATTGCTTGTCGGGTTATTCATTGCACCGGAAAGCATTGCACCAGAGCGCAAAGGGGCTACATTGTGGTATATCATTCCTGGACTTGGTTCTGTGCAGCCCTCAGAGTTTGTTAAGGTATTCCTTATCATTGCCCTCAGCAAAATCATCGCTGACCACCATCTGAAATATCAGGCAAAGACTGCAGGCACGGACTTTTTCCTTCTAATCAAATTAGGGGCTGCCACATTGCCTCCATTAGGATTGATTATTATTGAAGACCTGGGTACCGCCCTTGTCATCATTGCCATATTAACTGGAATCATCCTGGTTTCCGGGATCACCTGGAAAATCCTTGTTCCGATTTATGGAATCCTTGGCGCTTTCGCGGGAACGGTGCTCTATCTGGTCATCATAGCACCGGAGATTTTAGAGAAGTACCTTGGGATAGACCCCTATCAGTTCAGCCGAATTTATTCCTGGCTTGACCCGGTTAATCACAAGCAGGGAGCCGGAATGCAGCTGTACAACTCCATGCTCGCAATCGGCTCAGGATTAATATCCGGAAAAGGGTTTACTGACAGACAGGTGTATGTGCCTGATGCCCATACTGATTTTATTTTTAGCGTCATTGGCGAGGAGTACGGCTTTTTTGGTGCAAGTGTAGTAATCAGCCTTTTCTTTCTGCTCATCTATCACTTAACTAAAACCGGCTTGGAGACGACCGACCCTTTTAATACCTATATTTGCGTCGGGGTCATCAGTATGATCACCTTCCATGTATTTCAAAATATCGGTATGACTATTCAGGTACTGCCAATCACCGGCATTCCGCTGCCGTTTATCAGCTACGGCGGAAGCTCGCTTATGGGAAACATGATGGCGATGGGCCTGATTTTCAGCATCCGCTACCATCACAGAACTTATATGTTTTCAACGGATTCAAATTATGTTGCAAAATAATTCCAACGGCGTATAATAACATTAATATATTTAGTGTCTATGATGAAGAGAGTAGCAAAGGGCCCTTTCCTAAAAGCGAGACAGGGACGGTGCAAGCCTGTCGGGAAATCCTTTCGTGAAGCGCACTTCGGAGATGCATAGCTGAAAGAAAAGTAGGCTATGCCGGGTAAGGAGTCCCGTTACCAAACCCCTTTAGGAAATGCGTTCAAACATATTTTGAAACGTCCTTTCAAAAGAGGTCCTTTGGACAATCAGAGTGGTACCGCGGGTAGACTTCAGCTCGTCTCTATTTTTATATAGAGGCGGGCTTTTTTATTTTCCAGGAGGTGTTAATATGATCAATTTCAAAGCTATTTTCACAGCTCAGCTGGCTTCAGTGCTGAATGGGCAGCTTTCTGACGAAGCAATTGCGGACTTAATCGAAACGCCAAAGAATCCGGCACATGGCGATCTTGCTTTTCCCTGTTTTACACTTGCAAAAGCATTCAGGAAGTCACCTGCCTCTATTGCTGACGAGACAGCGTGCCTGATTCAGGGACCGCATATCGAAAAAGCAGAGGCTGCTGGTCCTTACATTAATATCTTCTTTTCCAAAGAGTCAGCCGGTGCAGTCATAATGGAAAAAATTTTGAACGAAGGAAAAGAATATGGACAGAAGAATGATGGCGCAGGCAAAACAGCCGTGCTTGATTTCTCTTCGCCAAACATCGCAAAGCCCTTCTCCATGGGCCATTTGCGGTCTACGGTCATTGGAAACGCCCTCGGCAGCCTGGCCGAAAAATGCGGTTATACAGCGGTCAGAATCAACCACTTAGGCGATTGGGGCACACAATTCGGCAAGCTGATCACCGCTTATACAAAGTGGGGCAGCCCGGATAAAGTGAAGGAAAATCCCATAAAGGAACTGCTTAGCCTATATATACGCTTCCATGAAGAAGCAGAAGCTAACCCAGCCCTTGAAGATGAAGCGCGTTCCTGGTTCAAAGAGCTTGAAAACGGAAATGAGCAAGCTCAGGCACTCTGGAGCTGGTTTAGAGAAGAATCATTGAAAGAATTCCAGCGGGTTTATGATATGCTTGGCATTCATTTCGACTCATACAATGGTGAAGCTTTTTATAATGATAAAATGGAACCCGTCATAGAGGAACTCATGGCAAAAGACCTGCTGGCTGAGTCTGATGGCGCAGAGGTGGTTCAACTGCCTGATGAAGACCTTCCTCCATGCCTGATAAAAAAATCCGACGGAGCGACTCTGTATGCAACACGGGATCTCGCTGCAGCTTTTTATAGAAAAGAAACCTATCAGTTTGATCATTCCCTATACATTGTCGGTCAGGAACAGAGCATCCATTTCAGGCAGGTTAAAAGCGTTATTAAAAAGATGGGTTATGAGTGGGCGGATAATATGAGACATGTCCCTTTTGGCCTCTATTTAAAAGATGGAAAAAAGATGTCTACCCGAAAAGGCAGAGTCATCCTTCTTGAGGAGGTCCTGAATGAAGCAATCCTTCTGGCAAAGACCAATATCGAAGCTAAAAATCCCGGCTTGGAAAACAAAGATGAAGTCGCTGAAGCAGTCGGCATCGGGGCTATTCTGTTCCATGATCTGAAAAATGACCGCATGAATAATATTGAATTTTCACTTGAAGATATGCTGACATTTGAAGGAGAAACAGGACCCTATCTGCAATACACCAATGCCCGGGCCTATTCTCTTCTCCGCAAGGCAGACAATATTCCATCTGCCGAAAATGGGCTATCTGATTCTTACAGCTGGGAAATTATCAAGCTGCTCTATCAGTATCCTGAAAAAATCAGACAATCTTATATGCAGCTTTCCCCTTCTGTCCTGGCTAAATATTTGATTGATGTGGCTCAAGCCTTCAATAAATATTACGGACAGGTAAGAATATTAGAAAAGGATAACAGCATCAAATCAAGACTTGCCCTTGTCAAAGCAGTCACAATTGTTCTTTCCGACGGGATGCAGACACTCGGCATGAAGGTGCCCCGGCAAATGTAAAAGGAGAGGCCATTATGGTCTCTCCTTTTTTGCCTTTGTGCGGGCATTTGCTTTATGCATTTTCACAAGGCTTCTTACTAAAAAGCCGCCGACAAAAATGGCCATCAGCACTAAGCCGGTATAATTCAAATGTATTAATTTCAGAATCACACTTGCCACTGTAGCCATATATAAGGCTCCGAGCATATAGGTGATTTCTTCGTTTTCAAAATAGGAGGTAAGCTTCGCTCCAAATTGTGACCCTATCAGGCCTCCTGTTACGAGTGAAATGCCAATCCAATAATCAATGCTGACAGTGGAAGCGTAGGATAGAAAGCCTGCAGATACGATTAACATGATAGCAAACAAGCTGGTTCCTACTGCTTTCTTCGGCATCATCCCTAAATAGGCAACCGATAAAGGCACCATAATAAAGCCGCCGCCCACACCTAATGTCGTAGAAACAAATCCTGCAAAAAATCCAATCAGAACCATTTTCACAATGGATGGAGAATGTTCAGATGACGGAGAGGCATTGGCTGATTTTTTCCCTCTTTTTAACATGCCCAAAGCAAAATAAGACAGCAGAATGATATAAAACAAAGGAACTGCCCACGCATCCCAGCCCTTTTCCTCAAGAAACAGCACGAAGGGATGGGCGGCCTGAGTAGCTGCCATGCCGCTTAGTCCAAGAATCAGCCCTTGCTTAAGCCATATATTCTTCATCCTGATATGAGCGAAGATGCCTGAAAGAGAGGTACCAATTGAAAAAAGCAAACTCGTTGTGATTGCTTCTACCGGAGAAAAGCCAAACAGCATGAGTGTCGGAGTAAGAATGAATCCCCCGCCTACCCCAAAAAAACCAGAGAGCACACTAATAAGCGCTCCGAGCGTAATAAATAAGAGATATTCCATTAAAAAATCCTCACTAACCTGTATGTCTTGCCAATTAAGCGGTACTATATCACTTTACCATAATCAGCCATGGTTATACTGTGGATTTTGAATTTGCTTATTTATAATTATTATAAATAGGTATTGATTTTAATTTGATATTTGTTATAATAAATATATAAATGACTTAGGGGGAATATAAAAATGGAAAAATTACATGCAGCATTAAATGTACAAATCGCAAACTGGAGTGTTCTTTATACTAAATTGCACCGCTACCACTGGTTTGTAAAAGGCCCGCTTTTCTTTACCCTTCATGAAAAGTTCGAAGAATTATATAATGAAGCAGCTGAAGTTGTGGATGAGGCAGCCGAACGCCTGCTAGCCATCGGCGGCTCACCGGCAGCGACACTTAAGGAGTTCTTAAGCATCACTACTCTTGAAGAGTCTAATGGGGAAAAGAAAGCAGAAGATATGGTTGCCGCTCTTGCTTCCGATTATAGACATATTAAAGAACAATTAATTTCTTTAGCACAGCTTGCTGAGGAGCAGGAAGATCAAGTGACAGGCGACTTTGCCATCGGTCTTATGGAAAAATTGGATACGCATATTTGGATGTTAAATGCCTACTTAGGAGAATAATCGATAATTAAGAAAGAGTCAGTGAGAAAAATCACTGGCTCTTATTTTTGTGCAGAAAAAATCTTCCCCTAAAGACTTACTGAGATGTTATGATTGACCTGATTGCCTGATATCATCTTCAGAAGGGAGTATCCATAATGGGAAACTTAAAATATTCATTATTCATTTTTCTTGGCGCATGCAGTTATGGCATTCTGGCATCCATTGTGAAACTCGGACTCCAGGCCGGCCACTCTGTTCCTGAATTGACCGGAAGCCAATATTTATTTGGGCTCCTTTTGCTGTTGCTTTCTTTCCCATTTATCAAAAAAACAAAAATCACCCTTAAACAAACAGCAGCTTTGTTATTGACCGGTGCTTCCCTAAGTTTAACAGGCATTCTGTATGGAATGAGCCTTGATCGGAATCCGGCCTCCATCGCTGTTGTTCTCTTATTTCAGTTCACCTGGATAGGAATTCTTTTAGAAGCTCTATATGAAAGAAAGATGCCCAGCAAAGCAAAAATCATTTCTTCGATTTTGCTAATTATAGGGACTGTATTTGCAAGCAACCTGATTAATTCCGGGTCACATCCTATTCAAGCTGAGGGACTGATCTATGGCTTATTATCTGCGGTAACATTTGCCGTATTCATTTTTGCAAGCGGCAAGGCAGGTAAAGGAATTCCAACCATCCAGATGAGCATCTTCATCACGTTTGGCGGACTTCTTCTGGTTGCAGCTTTTTCAGGCCCCGTTTTAATAAGCGGTGGCATCCAGCTTGAGGGCCTATGGAAATTCGGGCTGCTGATGGCATTGTTCGGGGCTATTTTCCCAATTGTATTTTTTGCAATCGGCTCACCTCATTTAGATTCAGGTCTTGCCACAATTGTAGGTTCTGCCGAACTCCCGGCCGCTGTTGCTGCTGCCATGCTGATTCTTGGCGAAAGAATTTCAGAAGCACAGACTTTCGGAATCGTGCTGATCCTGATCGGAATCAGCATTCCGCAGTTCACATTAAAAAAAGCAGCAAAGAATCGTTTTAGCACGTAACGTGTTTTTACGGATAAAATTTTTCAGGAGACTTTGGAATCCATTCCAAAGTCTTTTTTCTTTAAAGGCTGTTGCATGAGTTCGGACTCTCTCCTGCGGATCTTCTTCTCCTGTCTGAAGTTGCACCGGGTTCGGACTCTCTTGACCAGAATTCACCTCCTACTGTCCGAAGTAGCGCAGGGTTCTTTTCGATATTGTCCTTCATAACGGACTATTTTTATTTTCCCAAGCTTTTTCTCTTCACAAAAACTTGCAATTTAAGTAAACTATTAATACCTATAAAACCAATGAGAAAGGTCGGAAAATAATTGGCAAATATACCTGTTTCTATTCCCCGCCCGCTCGTAAGAACTAATCAATGGTCGATCGTATTAAGTGTTTTAGCTTCGTGGCTAACCGGTGAAGCATGGATTCTTGCCATACCCCTCCTTGCAGGTATAATGGGCCTATTGTTCGGCTACAATCCCATTATGCGTGCAGCAAAACTTTTTCTAAGAAAAAATCCTGCTGATTACATTCCTGAAGACTGGGAGCAGCAGCAATTTAATCAAGTGATTGCCGTTGCATGCCTGGCGCTGGGCCTGATCAGCTTTCTTCTGGGCTGGACAGCTGCAGGATATGTTTTTACAGCTATGGTAGCTCTATCAGCATTTGTCGCCATTCTTGGATTTTGCATAGGCTGTTTTATCCGCTTTCAGCTCAATCAATATAAATACCGAAAATCTTATAAAGCTTAAGGCAGCCAACACGGCTGTCTTTTTCATTTCCTTTTCCACCCAGCTAGTTTCAAAGGACTTTTTAAGGGGTACATATTTCATAAGTAGAACATTCTGAGGTGAAAAAATGAAAACTGCCAGTAAGTTTCTTTTAACAAAAGAAGATATGATTAACCCCGAGATTGTGCCTGAGTGGGTTATTCAGGAATATAAAACATTTCATGATACAGTTACAGATAAAACCTTCCCGTGCTATTTTGGAATGACTGCTGAAATGCGCGGCGAATTGAGATATGCCTATATTACACAGGAAGATTGGTCTAACCTGCCGGGAGCCCTCGAATCCTTTATCGAGCTTTTTGACGCACCAAAACTCATTCGCCATGGCCTGTTTGTATTTGTGGAGCCGGAGACAGATGAAAAACCGCTTGAACATTACAGAGAATATTTCTGGAATATTCTGCAGTATTTGCATAAGGTTGATACAAAGCCTTGGCCTAAGGATTATCCGACAGATCCTGACCACCACTTATGGGCGTTTTCTTTTGCTGAGGAACCATTCTTTGTGTTTGGAAATGCGCCTGCCTACAAGCAGAGAAAGACGAGGGATTTAGGCAATAGCCTTGTACTCGGCTTCCAGCCGCGCCGCATTTTTGAAGGCCTTGAAGGCACCTCTAAAGGCGGCATCATGTCCAGGGAAAAAGTAAGGGAACGGGTTGAAAAATGGGATGGCCTCCCTACCCATCCAAACATCAGCCATTATGGCGATCCCGAACACCGTGAGTGGAAACAATACTTTATCGGTGATGACATTAAACCAATCGAAGGGAAATGCCCTTTTCATCATAAATAATTTTGAAAGCTCAGCGCCTAGCGCACGAATTATCTTCGAGGACCGTCGATCCACTAATTCTTCCTGAAAAGCAAAAAACTGCATAGATAAATAAGGAACCGTTCTCAGTAAACGGTTCCTTATTTATGAGTTATATATTGATTAATGCGACTGCCAATTGCGGACAGTACTTCTCTTCCAGCTGCCTGACTTTGAAGCTGGTCGACAAGGACAGCGGCGTAAACGGTGTTTCCTTTATGGGTAAATATGGCGCAATCATGCTCTATTCCGGGTAGTTCTCCTGTTTTGCTGGCAACCTTGACTTTTTCCGTGTCCATTGTGTTTGCAAGTTTGTTCTTATACTGCTGTTTTTCCAATATATCCAGTGCTTTTTCTGTAAATTTCCCGGATAAAAGCGAATTCTCTGCCAATGCCTTCATGCCATACACCATATCCCTGGCAGTCGTGGTGTTGTCCATGCCGTTTTTCAATGCCTCAAAGTCCATCATCTTTCTGTTTAATTCCGTGCAATTAAACCCCAAACTTTTGATAAACTGATTGATTTTCTCTATTCCCAGCCTCTCAATGATGAGATTGGTCGCAGTATTATCAGATACAATGACCATGAGCGTCATTAAGTCTATAACCTTCATCTTCAGACCCTTGCTCATGGCCTGCAATACCCCGGCTCCGCCAACCCGGGCAGCATCCTTCACTTCTGCTTCCTCATCGAGATCAAGCAGGGCATTCTCCGCCTGTGAAAGCCCCGCGAGTAAAATGGGAACCTTAATTAAGCTTGCGGAAGAGATAACATCATCGGCATTTGTTTCGATAACACCATCCTCTGTATGGATGTATACGGCCACACGTCCTTCACAGCAGCTGGCCAAATCAAGAATTTCTGCTTTGATAGTAAGAAAGTTCATGTTATTTCGCAGCGGCTACTTGCGGCCGGTTATGGTCGCCCGTTACCTTTTCATTATATAAATGGCAGGCCACAAAATGATCCTTCTCAATCTCCTGCCACTCAGGCTTCATGGAAGCACAAGCCTCCATCGCATAAGGACAGCGCGTGCGGAATACGCAGCCGCTTGGAGGATTCATTGGACTTGGGAGTTCCCCTTCCAAAATGATTCTTTCCCGATGATCCTCAACATCAGGGTCAGGGATGGGAATCGCCGAAAGTAAGGCCTGCGTATAAGGGTGAAGCGGATTTTTATATAAGTTTTCGCTTGTGGTTAATTCCACTAAATTCCCCAAATACATAACGCCAATTCTGTCGCTGATATGTTTGACCATCGAGAGATCATGGGCGATAAATAAGTAGGTCAGGCCTTTTTTCTTTTGGAGCCCCTTAAGCAGGTTGACTACCTGGGCTTGTACCGATACATCCAGTGCGGAGATCGGCTCATCAGCAATAATGAATTCCGGATCCAGCGCTAATGCACGGGCAATCCCAATTCTTTGCCTTTGTCCGCCGCTGAATTCATGCGGGTAGCGGTTGGCATGATCGCGGTTAAGTCCCACATCCTCCAGAAGCTGATAGACCCGCTCAAGCCGTTCCTTCTTGTTCGGATATAACCCATGCACTTCCATGGGCTCCGAAATAATCTCCTGGACGGTTGACCGCGGATTCAACGAAGCATATGGATCCTGAAAGATCATCTGCATCTTCCTGTGAAAAGCAAACCTTTCTTTTTCAGTCATGGTATGGACATTCTTTCCGTCATAAAGGACATCGCCTTCTGTACGGTTATATAAACCAATAATTGTACGCCCTGCGGTTGACTTTCCGCAGCCGGATTCGCCGACAATCCCGAAGGTTTCTCCTTGTTTGATATGAAAGGAGACATCATCAACGGCCTTCAGAGTCTGTCCTTTCCCCATTGAAAAATGCTTCTTCAAATTATTGACCTTTAACAGTGCTTCTTTTGACATATTTATTCCCCCGTCTCTTGCCAGTAACGTCTAGCTGCACATAATTCCTTTTCATAGATGGTGTCTTTCAAGTCGATAATTTCGATGGTTTTACCGGTATTAGGAGAATGAAGCAGCTTCCCATCACCATAATAGATGCCAACATGATGGAGTTTGCCTTTTCCTTCTTCATAAGCAAAAAATAATAAGTCCCCGGGTTCAATGGCGTCAAGTTCAACCGGATCCCCTGCTTCCGCCTGATCATGGGCATCACGGGGGATGATAAATCCATTTGCTTTGCACATAGAATAGCTGAATCCTGAGCAGTCATACCCAAAGCTGCTCATGCCGCCCCATAGATATGGCAGGCCTATAAATTGTTCCCCCGCATCGATGATGTCTTTTCCGCTGCCTTTCCGTATAGCCCCGATTGTTTCATACACCTGCACATCTTCAGGTTTTAGATATCCTGCTCCTTCAGGTGTCTGCACCTGAATCCACTCAGCTTCTTCTCTTAACACCGGGAGTATGGTTTGATAGCTTAGTATAAGTTCCGGCTCTCTGTCATTAGAATAGAGGGTTGCCTTTTTCTTCTGAATGACCGCAGCCTTTCTGCTACCAAGCTTCCAATCTTCATTTTTAGTCAGCTGGGCCTTCGGCACCCATCCGGGATATCCTCTCTCGTCCTTAGAAGAAGGCTGGCCCGGGACAACAACATGAACCCACCCATCCTTCTCCTCCAATACAATCACTTCTTCTCCGTACAGAACTTGTGATTGAACAAGATTCCCTTCGCAAAGTTCAAGCCGGGGCTCATATGTGAGCTTTCCAAGCCAGGAATCCAGATTAACTGGATTGGTGATCGCTTCAAAGTCAATTTCTCTTGATGAATCGCTTGATGTCCACAAGGTTGCTACAGGAACCGATACCAGCCATTTTTGCTGAATTGCCAAAACAAATTCCTCCTTTTCATGATTTATCAGGAAGTCAGTTCCTGCTTGTTCACTATTAACGATACATTCCTGATGCCCAGACCATGTTCCGACGGCAGGGTGATTTTACGGCCGGAATAATGGATTCCGCCTTCCACAATTTCTTTTGCCATCATCAATGGAGCGTCAAAGTCAAAACGGGTTATATTCTTTTTGCTTGCGGCAAAATGGGCTGCTGCCGTAATGCCGATCTTGGTTTCAATCATGCTGCCCACCATGCACTCCATCCCGCAGACTTCAGCGAGCTGATTGATGATCTGCGCCTGATAAATGCCGCCTGATTTCATCAGCTTAATATTGATTAAATCAGCACTTCGCGTTTTAATGACTTCAAATGCCTGCTTCGGGGAAAAGACACTTTCGTCTGCCATAATCGGTGTATCAACCGCATCGGTAACCTGCTTAAGGCCCTCTATATCCCAGGCCTTCACAGGCTGTTCGACAAGCTCAATATTCAAGTCCAAAGCTTCCATTTTTCGGATGGCATGGATAGCATCCTTTGATTTCCAGCCCTGATTGGCATCCAGGCGGATTTTAATCTTTGATCCGACACGTGTGCGGATTTCTCTAATTCTCTCAATATCTGTTAAAATATCATCCTTGCCTACCTTCACCTTAAGGACATTAAAGCCCTGCTGAACATAGGAAACAGCATCTTCTCCCATTTCCTCCGGGCCATTGACGCTTACCGTATAATCCGTTTCCACCTCATTTTTATGTCCTCCTAAAAATTGGTAAAGGGGCAGTTTGCACTGCTGTGCAAGACAATCATACAATGCCATATCCACCGCAGCCTTTGCACTTGAATTTCCTATTAAAGCTGACTGAATTCCCTGGAAGATATCCTCATAGTTTAGAAGACTCTTATTGACCAGCATCGGCTTTAATACATGATGAATGGCGGATTCGATGCTTGAAAGGCTGTCTCCTGTGATCACCACAGTTGGAGGGGCCTCCCCCCAGCCGGCAATACCGTTATCGCAAGTTACTTTTACAACAATCGTTTCTGCTGTCTCAACCGTTCTCAAAGCTGTTTTAAATGGTTTTTTCAGTGGTACCGCAGCTCTAAATGTTTCGATCGTGTTTATTTTCATCTATACCACCCTTTTACTTAACGCCGCTTTCGATTATCAGCTTTTTACCGGCAGCATCCAATTCTGCCATTACACCTAAAGGCACAGAAATATGCGGAGAGCAATGGCCGATATTAAAGCCTTTTACAGCCGGCTTATTCACCCTTTTTATATAAGTATCCAGTACTTCATCCAGTTCTAAGGAAAGTTCTCTTTCAGGGACGCAATTATTAAAGTCCCCGATGATAAAGCCGGCCGCATCCTCAAGCTTCCCGGCCATATGCAGCTGGTTTAGCATGCGGTCGACCGCACGGGGCTCTTCATTGATGTCTTCAATAAGAACAAGCTTATCTTTTGTATCTATTTCATAGGGTGTCCCTATCGTACTGGCCAGGAGAGACAAATTTCCGCCCGTTAAGACTCCCGAAGCCCTGCCGCTTACCATTGTCTCCAGATTTGAAATCCCTTCTGGATAGTCAAGCGTTACAGGCTCAAATAACTGGTTAAAATATTGCTTTGATAGCGGATCCGCATCCTCCTTGCCAATATCGGATGCCAGCATCGGGCCATGGAAGGTGACTAATCCCGTCTGCTGGCGGATTGCGGTGTGCAGGAATGTAATATCACTGTAGCCCCAGAAAATTTTCGGGTTTTCTTTAATCAGGCTGTATTCAATTTGGGACGCAATTCTCCCTGTGCCATAGCCGCCGCCTGCGCAAATGATGGCTTTGACTTCCTTATCCAAAAACATTTTATGTAAATCTGCCAGCCGGTCCTCGTCATTTCCGGCAAGGTATCCATATTGATCAGTCACATGATCGCCCATTTTTACTTTTACGCCAAGCTCATCCAAAAAGGCCAGGGATCGCTTCAGGTTTTCCTGATTGGGCGGACTTGCCGGTGCTATAATTCCAATCGCATCGCCTTTTTCCAGGCGCTGAGGTTTCATTGCCATGCTGCCACATCCTTTTAGTTGTTTATTAGCATTATATGCTCCTTCAGCAAAAGCATTGTTTGGGAAATGAAATAATTGTCGAGGATATAAGCTAAAATTCGAGAAAATGTATTATTTTTCGGGAAATAATTTGAAAAGCGCAGAGCGGCGACAAGCTTAAGACAAGCGCTAGGCAGAAGGCGTTTTTTGCCTTCAGAAGTGATTGCCCGAAAAATGAAGGCGACTGCTTAGGGAGCCGCATTTAGCCAAGCTTCAGACCTTGAGCCGATGGCGCTCGGAGCTAGACAGTTATCAAAGTTCAAAGATCCAAATTCTCAAAAGTTTATATTTCGAAAAAAAGGGATGTTCGCACGAACACCCCTTTTTTCAAATCAAGCAGAAGAAGCATTACTTCTTATCTGCCCATTTAAGCTCCATGTATCCAACCGGATGGCGGACGATTCCTGAAACAGCATCATTATAAAGATAAACCTGGTTGTAGAAATGGATAGGGATAATCGGCATTTCTTCAAATAAGATTTTTTCTGCTTCATACATTAGTTCAAAGCGTTTGGCTTCATCAGCTTCATTCTTTGCATCTTTAATCAGCTGATCGTATTTCTCATTGCTCCAGCCGGTGCGGTTCATGGAATGACCTGTCTGGAAGTTTTCAAGGAAGTTGATAGGATCTGCGTAGTCAGCAAGGAATGAGCTTCGTGATAATTGGAATTTAAGCGCTTTTTGTTCTTCAGCGAATACATTCCATTCCATGTTGGCAAGCTTTACTTCCACGCCAAGGTTTTCTTTGAACATTTGCTGAAGTGCTTCAGCTATTTTCTTGTGTGTATCATCCGTGCTGTATGTTAAGGTAACTTCTGGAAGCTTATCATATCCTTCTTCTTCCATGCCTTTTTCAAGTAATGCCTTCGCTTCTTCTGCATTTGTTTTTACAAGATCTCCCGACACTTCACGGAAATCTTTTCCTGAAGGATCAGTAAAACCATATGAAACAAATCCATATGCTGGCTTTTCGCCATTCTTTGTGACGAAATCAACAATTTGCTGCTGGTCCACTGCCATCGCAAATGCTTTACGGATGTTTAGATTTTGGAATGGCTCCATGTTTACATTAAATCGATAAAAATAATCTCCAGCCTGGTCTTCAACTTTTGCTTCTCCCAGCAGCTGCTCGCTTAGCTCAGAAGGTACATCCGATACATCCAGTTCTCCCGATTGATACATTTGATATTCTGTATTTGTATCATCAATGATTGCCCAGTGAATTTTATCAAGCTTTACAGTCTCAGCATCCCAATATTGATCGTTTTTCTCCATCACAAAATGGCTGTCATGCTCCCATTCCGTTAAGTTAAAAGGACCATTTCCGACAAAAGATTCAGCTTCAGCAAACCACTTCGGGTTTTCTGTTGCAACTTTTTCGTTAATTGGGAAAAATGCAGGGTTAGTGATTACACTTAAGAAGTAAGCTTGCGGACTAACTAAAGTAACTTCAAATGTTTTGTCATCAACTGCTTTTACTTTTACATCATCAGCTGATCCTTCCCCATTGTTATAAGCTTCTCCGCCTTCAATGAAGTAACCAAGGAAAGCGGCTGAAGAACCTGTATCAGGATTTAAAAGGCGCTTCCATGCAAATTCGAAGTCACCTGCAGTTACAGGATCACCATTTGACCATTTTGCATCCTCACGGATATGAAAGGTATAAACCTTTCCATCTTCTGAGATATCCCATTTTTCAGCAATTGCTGCTTCTGGTTCATGATCTTGCCCCAGACGGGTCAAACCTTCCATCAAGTTATTCAGTGCGCTCCAGGAAACAGAGTCAAAGCCGATAGGAGGATCAAACGAAGTCGGCTCCTGGCCATTGTTCAAATAAAGCACTTTTTCAGCACTTTCTTCTTCTTTCTTGCCATCATCCTTGCTGTCTGTTTCTTTGCCGGCATTTTCATTTGCCGTACAGGCTGCCATGACAAACAGCAATACACCTGCCAGCAGCAGTGATAAAAACTTTTTCATTCTTTTTCCCCCTCTTAAAATATATTTCTTTATCTATCAGCTGCCTGTTTGACAGCTGATAGAATCATAACTTTCACTGTGCTGATCCAGCACTGTGAAAGGAAAAACCTATTTTACGGATGCAAGCATTTTCTGTGCCCGTTCATCCTGGAGCCAGCAATCTACATGATGATCACGGCTTATATGAGTTTTATATGGATAAACCCGGTCACATACTTCCATTGCGAAGCCGCATCGGGCAGCAAACGGGCAGCCGGCCGGCGGAGCGAATAAATCCGGCGGGGATCCGCCAATGGGAACTAGATCGGCTCCGTCAAGATCAAGACGCGGAACTGAATTCAGCAGGCCTTTCGTATAGGGATGCTGTGGATTGTAGAAGATTTCCCTTCGTTCTCCGGCTTCCACTATTTTTCCTGCGTACATGACGGCAATGCGGTCCGCTACTTGAGCGACAACGCCAAGGTCATGGGTAATGATGATAATGGATACTCCAGTTTTCTTCTGGATATCTTTAAACAAATCCAATATTTGTGCTTGTATGGTCACATCAAGTGCGGTTGTAGGTTCATCGGCAATTAGCACTTCGGGCGCACAGACAAGGGCCATGGCAATCACAATCCGCTGCCTCATCCCTCCGCTGAACTGGTGGGGATAATGCTTCAATCTTTCGGACGGATTTGGAATCCCAACTAAATTAAGCATTTCCAGGGCCTTTTTACGGGCATCCTGCCGGGAAATGGGTTCATGCTGCATAATTCCTTCTATAATTTGCTCCCCAATGGTAATAGTAGGGTTCAAAGCCGTCATTGGATCCTGAAAGATCATCGAAATGTCTGCACCGCGAATATTCCGCATTTCAGACTCTTTTAATTTGGTCAGATCCTTCCCTTTAAAAAGGACAGCGCCATCAGCTATTCTCCCGGGCGGGGAGGGAATCAGCCGCATGATGCTCTGGGAAGTCACGCTTTTCCCGCAGCCGGATTCACCGACAATTGCAAGGGTTTCCCCCTTATACAGATCAAATGTTACTCCCCTTACAGCCTGGACTTCACCGCCATAAGTGGTAAATGTGACATGCAGGTCTTTTACTTCCAGTACTTTCTCCATGCTGCTACCTCCTTAACTTTGGATCAAGGGCATCCTGCAATCCGTCTCCCAGCACATTAAACGAAAACATGGTCAGGGAGATGAAAAAGGCAGGGAAGAACAGGCGCCACCAGTGACCTGATAGAATTGTAGACAGCCCATCATTGGCCATGGATCCCCAGCTGGCAAAAGGAGGCTGAATGCCTAATCCCAGAAAGCTCAGGAAAGCCTCTGCAAAGATGGCTGAAGGAACGGTAAGTGTCATCTGTACAATAATAGGGCCCATCGTATTCGGAAGCAGGTTTTTCTTAATAATCCTCGAAGTTTTTGTCCCAAAAGTCTTTGATGCCAGTACAAATTCATAGTTCTTAATCTGCAGAACCTGCCCGCGGACAATCCGGGCCATCCCAACCCAGCCCGTCACAGAAAGGGCAAATATAATCGTGAACAAACCAGGTCCCATTACGACGCTGATTAAAATAACAACAAGCAAATAAGGAAGTCCATAAAGAATTTCCACAACCCTCATCATGGCATTATCTGTTCTGCCGCCTTTATAGCCGGCAATCCCGCCATAGATGACTCCGATTGCAAAATCAATCATGGCAGCAACGATTCCCACGAATAAGGAAATTCTTGCACCATACCATGTTCTGGCGAATACATCTCTGCCCAGCTCGTCAGTGCCGAACCAATACTTCGATGATGGCGGAAGGTTCTGATTAGTCAGAGACTGCTCAGATACACTATGCGGGGAAAGCATGGGTCCAAAAATAGACATAAAGGCTAAAGCAATAAGAAAGAATAGCCCTGCCATTGCCAGCTTATTTTTCAAAAGCCGGCGCCATGCATCCTGCCAATAGGAAAGGCTCGGCCTTACAACTGCTTCCGCTGCATCCTGGTCCTTGGCCTTAGGCACAAACCAGTCATCCGGAATATCGGGTGCAAGGTTGCGGTTATCATGCTGTTTGCGCAGTTCCATTAGCTCGCCTCCTTTTTGTGAAGCTTAATTCTCGGGTCTAAAATTCCATATGCAATGTCCACAAGGAACAGCATAATAATCAATATTGAACTGTAAAAAACGGTGGTCCCCATTATGACGGGATAATCACGTGTATTGATGCTTTCTACAAAATACTTTCCCATTCCAGGAATGGCAAAGATTTTTTCAATGACAAACGTACCTGTCAAAATGCTTGCTGCCAAGGATCCCAATACAGTTACGACAGGCAGGAGGGCATTCCTCAGTGCATGCTTAAACACAATTTTCACTGGTGATAAGCCTTTTGCTTTGGCCGTTTTTATGTAATCCTGCGTCAGCACCTCCAGCATGCTTGAACGTGTCAGACGGGCGATAATCGCCATGGGCCCTGTCGCAAGCGCCAGAGTCGGCAGTATCATATGCTTCGGACTTGACCAGGTAGCCACCGGCAGGATTGCCAGGTTGACAGCAAGTTGCTGAATTAACAGTGTGGCAAGCACAAAGTTTGGCACCGATATTCCCAGAACAGCAATGGTCATCGCTAAATAATCAATAAAGCCATTGTGCCGGAGGGCAGCTATGATTCCGAGGGCAATTCCCGAAAAAACCGCCACGATCAATGTGACGATTCCCAGTTCGAAAGACACCGGAAAGCCCCGTCCGAGCATTTCATTAACCGTCTGGGAAGATTTTTTAATAGATGGCCCAAAGTCGAATGTCACAACGGACTTCAAGTACATCCCATATTGGACATAGAGCGGTTCATCCAAATGGTAGAATTTTTCCAGATTTCGCTGAACCGCTTCACTTGTATTTCTTTCTTCATTAAAAGGCGACCCCGGTATGGAATGCATTAAGAAAAAAGTCAGAGTGATAATGAACCAAAGTGTGACGACCATTGCGATAAGGCGTTTTATTATGTATCCAGTCATTCATTAACACTTCCTAACAGAATGTAGTTCTCATGGCCAGCTCAGTCATCACCAGCATTGCCTGGTATGCTTCAAGAATATCCTTAGCCTGATAGCGGACAATGGTTGTATTCTCTTCTATCTCTGCACCAGGCATTAAAGCAGCCCACTCAGCCTGGCCATAGTTGGCAAATTCAATTTTCAATACAGGGTTTTCTGGCGGAACAAGCGGTTCTACAAGTTCCTTCCTGCTAAGAGCCTCTGCTGCTTTTTCTCTTAAAAGCTGTCCGGCTTTTGCAGGTGTCAGCGATTTCACGCTTGAGCGAGAAATCGTTTCCTTTACAACCGCAGTGGTGACATTCGGGATTAATTTTTCTGCTTCCAGAGCCGCCTGGTCATCTCCGGCCACCATGAGAACAGGTACGCCATGATAACCTGCCACATAAGCATTAAAGCCCATTTCCCCAATGGCATGGTCATTGATGTACATATGCCTTACACCGAATATCATGGAGTGGGACATAACTCCTTTCATGGAAGCACGTGCATGATAACCAACAAACATGGCACCGCTAAAGGTTGAATCAAGCCCCTGAACCATTGAGTATGGCTTCACATCGCCAGTAATCAGCTGTGTTTCTGGATGCATCCTTTCAATGAGCAGGTTATTCATTTTCGAGTGGCTGTCATTTACGATAACCTCGCTGCAGCCCTCGTCAAAGGCAGCTGTTACCACATGATTTGCTTCATCAGTCATGATTATCCTGCTGCGTTCATAATTGTGCTTCGAAGAGTCAACATGTGTGTGATCAGCCAGACCCGTTATTCCTTCCATATCAACCGATAGATAAAGCTTCATTAAAAATCCCCCAAATATTATATTGTTATAGTTTTATATTATAGATTATTTGATATTTTCTGTAAAATTAGCCTGTAATCTACCTTTTATACAGGCAGAATGCAAAAAATCCAGCTATCGGAGAAAATAATGCTTTTCTCTGATAGCTGGATTTCATCTGCGGAAAACAGAAAAAGCAGCTCTACTTATTCATAATTTGTGTATATTTTATATGGGCATTTTTAAAGGCAACCATTAGTGCCTTTTGAGAGGAGCCGAAGTAGCGGCTTTCGATTTCTTCCGTTACCTTGTCAGCTTCCAGTATGGATTTGCCGACAAATATTGATTTAATAAATAATGAGGTTAAGTTAATGGTAGATGAACATTCTGCATCTACAATTTCATCTGTTTCCCTGTCAATTACAAGACCTATAAAGAAGCCATTGTATTTTTGCATAATCGGATTGTTCAATGATGTTTTGCTGTCCCCGATGATATAGACGGTATTTTGTCTGTACATGAACTTGCCTCCTGCAGAACCGGATATTATATGAGGCGTTTATGAGGTTATCATAAACATTCATTATAATGCATGGCCCGTACCAAAATTGTAATACAACAGAAGCTGTATTACAATCACTTTTCAATACTTTTCTAAATATTTTATCAATTAAGGCTGTTCCTTCTCATTATTACATTATCAGTTTTCAGAGCTGATTTGCCCTGCAAGTCTCAGTGCATACTGAAGCAGGTTCTCCCCGCTCATAAGTTTGTCTCCCCCACCCTGTGCAAATTGAGGATTCCCCCCGCCTTTTCCGTTAATCTTCTGCAAAAGTTCTGCAGCCAGGCCCTTCATATCAGACCCGGAATCTGCTCCACTGGCGCAAACAAATTGAAGTTTATCGGCGGTTTCATTGATTAGGATAACAACAGCATTTTCAGATTGGGATGCGATTAGGCGGGCCAGTTTCTGCAGCTCCTGGATGGATCGTCCCTCAAAGACCTTGCTGGTACACTCCCCGTTTCCTGCTATGAACAATTCTTTTGCTTCATAAGCTAACAGCGCTTCCTTTGCTGCTTCCAGCTGTTTCTCCAGGTTCTTCCCATTTTCAATCAAACGGCTGGCTGCTGAAGGCAAGTCCTCTTCTGATGCATTAAGAAGCTGACTAAGATTTTTTGTAATTTCATGTTTGCTCTGAAGCTGCGCAAGGATCCGATTCCCGCAGATAAACTGCACACGGATTTTCTTCTTTTGGCGTTCCCAGTCTAATACTTTAATGCCGGCAACCTGGCCGGTTGAAGATGGGTGGGTTCCGCCGCATCCGTTATAATCAAATTCCGGGATCATCACAAGCCGAATGTCTTCCCTGACAGACAGCTGCTTGCGGAGCGGAAATTGGGAAGCTTCTTCCGCACTCACCCACCTGGCTTCTATTGGCCGGTTCTCAAGAATGATGCGATTCGCCAGCCTCTCCGCTTCTTCTGCATGCCGGACCGGTAATTCACTGATATCCAGATCAATGGTTAATGTTTCTTTACCTAAATGAAAGCTGACCGTTTTATAGCCGTAAAGCTCTTCAAAGGCAGCCGATAAAATATGCTGTCCTGCATGCTGCTGCATATGGTCAAACCGTCTGTTCCAATCTATTTCTCCTGAGACACTGGAAATGGAGGGGTCCAATTCCCTTTCTAAATAATGACGGATTTCCCCTTCCGCTTCTTCAACATCCAACACTTTTACGCCATTAAGTGTTCCCTCATCATGAGGCTGTCCTCCGCCAGTTGGGTAAAAGGCCGTTTCTTTCAGGACGGCATATATCTTTTCCTTGTCATCTTCTCCCTGATAGACAAGTTCCGTTTCAAATGTTTGGATATATGGATCTTCATAATAAAGTTTATTCAAAGCGAACCAACCTTCCTTGTAACTATTCTATTTTTAAACTACCGATTATGCAGTTACAGGTCAAGCCACTTATTAGTCAAGGGGAAATTATTAGTAATTTTATCCACGCGGTTTATGGATGTGATGAAAAAGGTATGTACACCAATAGATAAGCAATAAATTATAAGGAGGATGATGAACATGGCAACAAACAAGCATATTGTAGGTGCATATGATACAGAGCAAGAAGCCATTCAAGCGGTTGAAAAGTTAAGAGCGGAGGGATACCGCCCTGAAGACATTTCCGTAATCAGCAAAAATAAAGATGATGTAGATGCCGTTACAGAAGAAACAGGCACAAAAACGGAAGAAGGATTAGCTGCCGGAGCGGCAACAGGCGGAATTCTTGGAGGACTAACAGGTCTTCTGGCCGGTGTAGGCGCATTGGCGATTCCCGGTATCGGGCCGATTGTGGCAGCCGGACCAATCGCTGCTACATTAACAGGAGCTGCTGTTGGCGCAGGTGCCGGCGGTATTGCAGGAGCACTTATCGGCATGGGTATTCCTGAAGAGGAAGCACATCGTTATGAAGCTGATGTCAAATCAGGGAAAATTCTTGTGTTAGTCGACCCTGAAACTAAATCCACCGATTTTACTGACGGCTATACAGATACAAATCGTTCTGTTCTGGAAGGAGACCGGACAACCTATACAAACGCTGATCCTTTAAACCCCGGGGAGCTTGACCGCGGAACGAATGCTTTTAAGGATAACGCCAGAAACAGCAGCAGTGTTTGGACAGATGAGAATCTGGACTCAAACCGTCCGCTAAGCGAAAAGCTTGACGACACGACAACAGATGACTATACAGACCGTACTGTTTCGGCCTACAACGATGATGTGGATACCCGCTACAGAGATGCTTATGATTTTAATAATGTAAGGGAGAACCGCAATAACCCTTATAAAGGATAAAGAAAAAGGAGCTTTTCCCAAGAATGGGATGAGCTCCTTTTTTGCGTTTATATAGATAGTGGCAGCAGCTTTCACATTTCAATACTGGATCTGAATTGAATAAATTCCAGATTTTTCAGGTTTGTCTGAATTATTTTTCAAAGTTATACTTAAATGTAATGGAATGGAAAAACAGAAACCTAGCGGGGGGAAATGATAATGAGAAGAGTGTTGCCAGCACAAATTATTTCTCATAGTCAATTTGGTTATAGGAAGATACCATCAAGTGTCCAATGCGAGTGCCCTAAATGCAGTAAACCGAGCCTTTTTACGATAAAGGCAAATTATAATCATACAAGCAAGTCCAGTATACTTTCACATGGAGGTTGTTCTGCCTGCAAAAAGGAATCGGTTTTTATCATGATTCTTAATCAAGCTGAACAATCGAGCGACGAGACTATTCTCTATATCTATGATCCCAATTCAGCGAAAGAGCTCCTGACTCAGCTTGAGAAAATAAAGGAAGTGCCGGGAGACCTGACAAGAGCCTACCGGTCGGCTTTAAATGTCAGCTATTCCAAAGATACGGTTGCTACTGCCGTGATGTCCAAACGGGTACTTGAAAGCATACTAAAGAACTTCCTCGGCGAAGAGGTCAAGGGGCAAAACCTTTCAAAGCAGTTTGAACAGCTGCCAGAGCATGTTGATTTAGCAAGGCCTCTGCAATCTTTAAGCCAGCTGGCACAGCCAGGCAGCGCCTTTTACCAGATGCTTGATCTCGAAAAAGATATTGATCAGGAAATGGCCTCTTTGCTGATGGAGCTCTTAGAGAGTTTAATAGAGTACTTATTTGTCCTGCCGAATAAAATTGAATTGCTGCAGCAAAAACTAAATCAAAAATTGCATTGACCCACAATTAACCCCCTTATCTTCTGATTAAGGGGGTAATTTTTATTCTTAATTACTCAACTGTCTTTTGATCTGGTCTTCTGCCTGCTTTAAAATTTCCTCGTCGCCGGCTTCTTTATTTGTAATGATATTCGTTTGATATTTTAAACCTTCATAGTCAACAGTTACGGTAATTTCTTTCATCTCTCTTGATCCTTTCCTGATGTTTTATTATATAAATACCAACAAAAGGACGTTTTAAAACTTTTTACGTTTCTTCCCCCAAATATTGCCCGTTGATTTCAGCACGAGGCACTCGCTTTCCGTGGGGCGGGCACTAAGCCTCGGTCGAGCTCCGCGTCTGTGGGGTCTCACCTGTCCTACTCCTCCCACAGGACGTTGAATATGCTTCCTCGAGAAAACACCGCACGAAGAAAATGCGATAGCATTTTCGCTGGATTAGCACCTTCCGCTCCAATCAACTCAGTGAATAACTGTAGAACTCCTTATCCCTCTTTCACCTGCTCTTCGAAAATACACGCAAGCCTTTCTTTCATTTCCTTTTCCGTTACAACAAGGCTATGGCTGCCCATTTTTGTTTTAAGTATAAGTTCATAGCCTTCATTTACTTCTTGAGAATAACCATAGTATTTATGATTCAGATCGATTTTTTTGAAATGGAAGGATTGCAGCTTTTTCCATGGAACAAACTTGCTTCCGCTTATAAAGCCGTCATCATAGACAGCAAATACATTCAGCAGATCCTTGGCATTAATTAAAGGGATAAACAGAAGATAGAGATACGTCCAGCTGAATTTCATATTATATTTTCCGAATATAAACATAGCGATTAGAAAAGCCAGCATGACAGCATACATCGTTAGTCCCAGCTTGTTTTTTGAGATAACAGGGGCATCCGCAGATTTCTGGGGGAATTTCCTTACTGTTTTCAGGTCAGTCCTGTCAAAAGGAATAAGGGCAGGTTTCTTCATTTGTGCTATTAAAATAATGTAATGATAGCTGTAATAGATAACGATTAATAGAAATAGAACCTCGAAAATTAATTTCATCATACCCGCCTCCTTAATAATCTTTACGATTATCCAAAAGATAAAGTTTCATCGCTACAAAAAAACGTAAAATTATTGATTGTGCAAACAAACTAATTCGAATATAATCTAATTAGATATATATCGAATCAACATTCGCAGAGGTGCGGAAAAAATGACAAATTGGACTGTATGGAAACAGGAAGCAAATTATCAAAAGCTCTTTTGGGCTGGTGTCATTAATGGAATTGGAAATCGATTTACACAGGTTGCGCTGCTTGCACTTCTATACCACGTAACAGGTTCCGGAGTAGCAATTGGGCTGTTATTCGCCATTCGCATGGCACCTTTTTTCTTCATTGCTCCAATAGGCGGAATGCTGGCAGACCGTTTTTCCAAAAAGGCCATTCTCGTGGCAGTAGACTTGTTGAGAGTGCCTGCTGTCCTGGCGCTGCTTTTCGTAAGGGAGGCAGGGGATTTATGGATTGTTTACGCAAGTGCACTCCTAATCGCAACGGGAGAAGCCATCTACTCACCAGCCAGGATGTCTGCGATACCTGCCCTTGTAAAGTCAGATAGGCTCATATTTGTAAACGCGATTGAACAAGTCATGATCGGGGCCGTCCTCATTATTGGATCAAGCACAGGCGGAATTCTCGCCTACTTTCTAGGTAACAATGCCGCTTTCATGATTAACAGCCTTACCTTCCTGTTATCAGCATATCTAATCTCCAGGATGGTTTTCCCGGCTGTCTCTGAGGAAAATAGAGAAAGAACGAAAACATCCGCTGCCATTTCGCCAGCGAGACTTATACTTGGCTCTTCTGCACTGATTGCCTTTTTTATCATGATGCTGACCATGCCGCTCGCCAATGGTATTGACAATATTCTTGTAAGCATTTATGGTCTGGAGGTTTTTGATATGGGAGAATTAGGCGTTGGATTTATGTATGGAGCACTGGGGATTGGGCTTATTCTAAGTTCATTCTTTTCTCATATGATCAAGAAAGGCCTCCTTGTACTCGCAATCATCTTTATCGCTTTAGAAGGCACTGGCCATATTTTATTAAGCCTCGCACCAAGCTTTTATACAGCACTTTTCACTGTTGTGCTGATCACCTTTGCAGGCGGCCTTGGCAACATCTGCCTGGACACGGTCATGATGAAATTCATACCCCGATCAAGACAGGGAACCTTTTTTGGTTTAATGCAGATGGTTTCAAACCTTTCCCTGGCTATCTCCATGGGTGCAGCAGGATTCCTGCTGGAGATTTTTGACCCGAGGACTCTTAGCCTGATTATTGGCTTATCGTATCTTATTTTTACTTTTATGTATGCACTTCTGTTTGCAAGGGTGGATCTTGTAAAAGAAAAGAGGGAGTTTATTAGGGGAATGTAAGATTTTGGTCAGAGTTTGAGTATTGTTTTCACTATGATCTGGCTGGAAAGCTGATTTGACGCGAAGTGACCGATATCTATGGTGGTGAGGTGACCGATAAAAGGGTATTTTGACTGATATCCTTGCACAGGCTCTAAAATATTTGATATTGGCAATGAAAGACACCGCAAATTCATAGAAAATTTAATTCCAGCTAAAATCGCAGAAGAAACGCAAAAGCCCTGCAGGCTTTTAAACCTGCAGGGCTTCTTTTTAGTTTTCTTCAATTTCTCTGCGATTTTTCTTAAACATTTTAGATAATACTTCGTACACGATTGGCACAATAATAAGGGTCAATAGCGTCGAACTTGTCAGACCGCCGATAACGGTAATCGCAAGGCCTTTGGAGATAAGCCCTCCGCCGCCAGAGCCGATGGCCAATGGAATTAATGCACCAATTGTCGCAATGGCTGTCATCAGGATTGGGCGAAGTCGGGTTGCTCCTGCTTCCAGCACCGCTTCCCTCATGACCAGACCGTCACGTTCCATATGGATGATCCGGTCCACCAGAACGATGGCATTGGTTACGACAATACCAATTAGCATTAATAGTCCCATCATGACCGACACAGAAATGGTTTCGCCAGCAATCAATAAGCCAACGAAAGAACCAATCACGGCAAATGGAAGAGAGAAGAGAATCGCAAATGGCGCCACTCCTTCACGGAATGTAACAACCAGAATGAAGTACACAATCGCAATGGCTGCAAGCATCGCAGCGCCAAGCTGTGTGAACGTCTCAGTCATATCTGCCTGAACGCCCGCAACTCCGACTGTTACACCCTTAGGCAGATCCAATTCATCAATCGCTTCATCTGTTTTAGAAGTAGCCTTTGAGATGTCATCGCCCTTCACCGTACCTGACACGGTTGCGTAGTACTCGCCTTTACTGCGGGCAAGCGTATTATGCGTTGTACCTTCTTTCACTGTAACCAGCTCGGAAAGAGGCATAGTTGTACCCATCGCTGTCGGCACCTGTGTTGCCAGGATATCATCAATGGATTTCGGCTGTTCCGCTTGCTCCTGCTGGACAATGACTTCAAGCGTCTCACCGTCTTTTTCAATCGTTGTCAGAACATCCTTGGTGTTTGACGGATTCAGCATCATGACAATTTGTCCGGCTGTCAGACCATACTGCAGCAGTTCATCCTGCTCAACATTGAAGGTATATTCAACATATGCGTCTTCTGCACTTGAAGAAACATCCTCCAATTCTTCATTTTCCTTCATTACGTCTTCTACCATTTTGACAGAATCATTCAGTTTATCTAAATCTTCACTGTAGAATGTGTAGCTGACTTCATTGGTTGAACCGGACATAGAAGAGAAGTTCTGGCTCTTCCATTCACCTGATTGTCCGATATTAAACACATAATCTTCTATTTCTTCACGGACTTCAGGGAAATTATCCATTTCAGGGTCAAGGATCAGGTACATTAGGGCTCCGCCTGCTCCTCCGCCCATCATGGCAGACATTTGATCCGCTTCTTCGGTTACAGATATTTGAACGATGTCAATATCATCACGCTTTAGCATCTCTTCTTCTACTGCTTCAACGTTCTTTAATGTTTCATCTTTAAGTTCTCCAGCTTCAGGTGTGTATGTTAGATACATCACTTTCTCTTCTTCACTGCCCATAAAGCTGAATCCGATCATTGGTGTCAGAGCTACGCTGCCCGCCAGCAATACTACCGCAATGATGGATGTAATAATCTTATGATTAAGAGATTTCTCAAGAATGCCTTTATACCATTTTGATAGTTTTCCAGCTTCTTTATGGCTGCCTTCCGTTTTTTCACTGTACAGTTTCTTCCTAAACAAGAAGTGAGACAGCGCTGGAACGATTGTAATAGCTACAAGGAGTGAAGCACCAAGCGCAAACGTCATCGTCAATGCGAATGGCATAAACAGCTCGCCGACCATACCTCCTACAAAAATGAGCGGTGCGAATACAGCAACCGTTACTAATGTCGAGGAAAGGATTGGCTTGAACATCTCGATCGTAGCTTCACGAATAAGTGCCCGCCCTGTTAGTTTTTCTTCTTTTAAATGCAGGCGGCGGTAAATATTTTCAACCACAACGATAGAGTCATCAATTACTCGGCCGATCGCAACCGTAATGGCTCCAAGCGTCATAATGTTCAAGGTAATATTCATCCAGTTCAACAGCAGCAAAGCCATGAAAATCGAAACTGGAATAGATACGATTGAAATAATCGTGGATTTAAAATCACGCAGGAACAGTAAAATAATCAAGACTGCGATCAGCCCGCCAAACACGGCTTTTTCAATCATGGTTGAAACAGATTCTTCAATTGGCTTACCCTGGTCAAGTGAAAGATCTATAACGAGACCCTCGACCTTTTCTTTTTCTTCCTTGATTAAATCTTTGACACTGTTGACCACTTCAACGGTGTTTGCCTGCTGTTCTTTTACAATTTGGATCGCAATGGCATCATTGCCATTTGTGCGGGAAACAGATTGCACTCTGCCGACGGTATCAATCTCGGCAATGTCACTCAGCTTCACAAAAGGTGACTGGTTTTGTGCGGTTGGTGTTACCGGGATGAGCATGTTCTTTAATTCATCCTCGGTCATGAACTTGCCGTCTACTGCGACAGCCTGTTCTCCTTCCTCAAACTCGTAAAGTCCTAATGATACAGCCATGTTGCTTGCCTGAATCATTTCCTTTACTTTATCTTCAGTCAGTTCCAGCTCAGCCAGTTTTTCTTCGTTGTATGTGAGCTGCACCTCTTCCACATGCTGACCAGTGATGGTCGCTGAGGCTACACCATCAATTTTTTCAATTTTTGGAAGTAGAATATCTTCTACAGTTGAGGTTAACTCAACAATATCCTCTGATTTACTGCTTACACTCAGTGCAGCAACCGGCATCATATTCATGCTGATAGCCGTGATGGAAGGTTCCTGTGCTCCTTCCGGCAGCTCCACTGTATCAAGAGCTGATTGGAGAGCCCGCTTGGCCTCGTCCATATCAATACCATAGTCATATTCCACTTGGATATTTGACATGTTAGAATATGAATTTGAGTAAACTGATTTAACATCTTCAAGACCTTCTACGGCCTTTTCAATTGGGATGGACACATCTTCCATCACTTTTTCAGGAGTCGCCCCCGGATATACGTCCATTACCATTAAGTAAGGGATTGAGACATCCGGAATGGTCTCCATATTCATCCGCGTACCTGAATAGATGCCAGATACCGTGATAATAATTGTTAACAGCCAGACTGCAAGTTTATTCTGCAGGACGAAATTCACTAAACCTTTCACTTGTGCACCTACCCTTAATTGACTTGTTAGACTCAATTACATATAATAATGACTGGTTGGTCATTTGTCAATCAAAAAGGAGTGACACCATTACATGAGCAAAAAGCAATTAATTATGGAAAGCGCTTTAGAACTCTTTGCGAAGCAAGGGTTTGAAGCTACATCTGTACAGCAGATCACAGAGCACTCCGGTATTTCCAAAGGAGCTTTCTACTTATCATTCAAATCAAAAGATGAACTGATCATGGCCTTGATTGATCATTTTATGGAGCAATTTGTTTCAGATATTGACCATATAGTCAAAGACTCGAATAACACGGGAAAAGAGCTTTTAAGAAAGTTTTTTTATACCACATTCCACTCCTTTCAAAAGCATTCAGACTTTGCCAAGATTTTTATTAAAGAACAGGCACATACATTTAACGAAGAGCTTATATCAAAAGGGCGGCACTTTGACCAATTAATCGATGATATCACCCTATCCATGCTTGATCAGTTATATGGAGAAAGTGTCCAGCATACCAAATACGATTTAATCTATTGCATCAAAGGCTTTATGCATGTGTACTCTCACTTATTTTTATTTTTCAATGTGCCTTTGGATTTGGACCTTCTGTGCAGATCACTTGCAGAGAAAACAGAACTTCTTGCAAACAATTCGACTATCCCGTTTATAACCGACGAGCTTTACGAGATGTTCAGGAAGACGGGACATGAAGAGATGACTCACGGGCAACTAATTGAAATTATGGAGCAAAAAATAGAGGAATTAGAAGACTCGATTGAAAAGGAATCCCTCATCCTGCTAAAGGAGGATATACAGGAGCGCAGCTTGAATCCTGCTATCGTAAAAGGGCTGATTACAAATATCAGAAACAACCCTCATTGCAGATGGATTGCTTATCTGCTTCTCCATTACTATGAGGTTTAAACAATAAAAACCACGCGTGAGAACGCGTGGTTTTCTCTGCGGCTGAAAGCCTTTGTTGCTGACCAGACCCTAAAGGGCCTCTGAAAGGTTCGCCAAATGTACTACTTTTACTGGCCAGACCTCAAAGGCCTTCTATTTATTTCCGTTTCTTTTTCTGCACCTCTTCACCTGTAAATGGGTCAATATATTCCATCATACTTAATTGCTCTGCGACTATATCATCCTGTATTTGATTGCGTATATATTCTTCAATTACCTTCTTGTTTCTCCCTACCGTATCTGCATAATAACCAGTACACCAGAATTTTCGGTTCCCATATCTATATTTCAAGTTGGCATGACGATCGAAAATCATTAAGCTACTTTTTCCTTTTAAATATCCTACAAATGCAGATACACTTATTTTGGGTGGAATACTAACGAGCATATGTACATGGTCTTTACACGCTGTTGCCTCTATTATCTCTACACCTTTTCTTTCACAGAGAGTGCGAAGTATTTCTCCGATATCTTTTTTGATCTTTCCATAAATGACTTGCCTTCTATACTTCGGCGCAAATACAATGTGATACTTACAATTCCATGTTGTGTGTGCTAAACTATTAGTGTCTTTTGACATAAAAACTCCTCCGTATGCTGATATGTTGGTTGGCGAACCAAAAATATTCTAGCATCACGGAAGAGTTTTTTTAATACCACGCTGAAAGCTTTTCTGAACCCTAGGCCTAGCCTAGGGTTTTCTTTTCCATAATAAAAGGCAGAATGCTTTAGCAAGCATCCTGCTTTTTGTGTATGGTGCATATTTACCTTATATAGATTGCGAATAATGTTTTTATTTTTTTACTTTTGAGATAGTCAGCCCATCACCAATAGGAATAAGCACTGATTCCAATTGAGGATGGTTAGCCACTGTTTCATTAAATTTTTTCATGAATTCAGTATGACGTTCAGGTTCAGCACTCTCGTCTGCTACAGTGCCTCTGGCCAATACATTATCACAAACAATTAATGCTCCATTTTCCGCTAGTCTGATGCAATAATTTAGATAGTTTTCGTAGTTTTCTTTATCTGCATCGATAAAGAAAAAATCAAATTGTCTATTATCGCTAACAAGCTGTTCGAGACTTTGCAGAGCTGGTCCGGTTAAATATGATACTTGACTGCCAAAACCGGCTTTAGACAGATTAGTATTCGCTAATTCTGCGTAGCTCACCATAAGTTCAAGGGAAGTTAATGTTCCTGACCGATCGAGCCCTCTGGCTAAGCAAATCCCGCTATACCCCCCAAGGGCCCCGATCTCCAGGACATTTTTTGCCCCTGACATGGATACTAGCAGCGTAAGAAGCTTACCAGTAGAAGGAGATACTGAGATGGATCGCATACCGTTCTCTTTTATGGAATTAAGAACCTCCTCTAAAATATCATCTTGGCTGTAAAAAACTGAATCGATATATCTGTTAATTTGTTTCATTTTCCCCGCCCCTTTTTATTTTTTCTCTTCATTGGAATCTTCCTTGTCTTCCGTTTTGCTATTTACTGCTTCCCCTTCTTCAAATTCGTAAAGCTCAAATAACTGTACGAATTCGCTGATCACCATATCAATTGCTTTTAGTTCCCCGACTAGGATCGGATTAATTGATTGCAGCTCTGGTGTTTCTAATTGTTTCTTTAGTGCAGAGCGTTTAAGGCTCATTCTCTCTAAAAAGGTAAGGGCTCTTCCTCTGCGAAATGTTTTTGCACCGCGATCCCTTCGTTCATGACCATCTTTTTGATGTCTGTTTTCACCACGAACTCTATGTTTTTCGTTATTCATAGTAAGCCGCCTTTCTTCGTATACACATGTATACGATGCATCATTTTAAATTGTATACACATGTATACAACCAGTCAATAAAAAGGGACTGCCAGAGGGTCAGTTTTCACTGACATTCTGGACAGTCCCTTACATAGTTTATTTCAACTCAGCTAAAACTTCTTCAATTTTAGCAAGCTCGGATTGTAAACCGCCTCCGCTTAGGTACCATAGAGGTCCATCTAAGTAAACGATTCTTTTATTTTTAAAGGCATCAGTTTTCTTAATGATGTCGTTTTCCATATCAGCTTCAATATTAGAGTCGCCACCAGTAGCTGCTGTTCGGTCAATTACAAATAGCACTTGTGGGTTAAATTCCAGGACGGCTTCAAAACCGAAGTTAGAACCGTGAGAAGAAGACTCGATATCTTCTGTTACCGGCTTGAATCCATAAATGTCATAAATGTAGCCGAAACGGGAGTTTGTTGCAAAACCTGATAATTTACCTTCATTGTACATTGTAACTAGAGAGGTTTCGTAGTTTCCAGCTAAAGCTTTGATTTCTTCTAAAGCTGAATCATATTTTGCCATGTATTCTTCAGCTTCTGCTTCTTTATCAAACATTTTCGCCGCTAGATCTACAGAAGATTGGAATGTGTTCCAGTAATCAGTCTCAGAAGTACCAACAAACACGACAGGAGCGATTTCCTTTAATTCTTCATAGAATGCTGACTGACGCCCAGAGATAAAGATTACATCCGGATCCATTTCAGCGATATCTTCAAGTAAAGGTTCCTTTAATCCACCAACGCTTTTATACTCATCAGATGCGTATTTTTCAAGGTGAGCTGGCAGGGTAGAATCTTTTGCAACCCCAACAATTCCTTCAACACCTAGAGCATCTAATGTATCTAAGAAACCATAATCGAATACAGCAATTTTTTCTGGCATCTTTTCAAATTTCACATCTTCAAAATTAGTTGTACCACCCTCATTGCCTTCAGTTGAGGCAACTGTTGGAGATACCGTCATTGGATAAGCAGAGCTTCCTTCTGTTCCAGCTCCATTTGTTTCTTCCTCTGCACCTTTATCAGTTGATTCTTCTTTTGAAGCTTCTTCGTTAGAACCACATGCGGCAAGCAATAATACCATAGCTGCTAACAATGCATAAAATAGTTTTTTCATCTTTCTTAACTCTCCCTTTTCATTTATTATTTGATATTGATTATCATTATCAATCATGATGATAATTATTATTGAATAATCTTTATTAGTCAATAACTTTTTGATATTTTTTTAAATTATCTTCCAATTTTTCAATAATCTTACACAAAAAAGCTAATCCCTGAAGAAATCCAATAGATTTCTCCAGGTATATTTAATACTTCATTGTTTACGTATGTGAATTAAAATAGACACAAATTCTACAGCCATTCTGTTCTTGAATTGGAATATCCATATCATAAATTTCACGAAGCACATCAGAATTTATGATTTCACTGGTCGGCCCATTTTTCATCAGCCGGCCATTTTTCAACGCTACGATACGATCAGAATAAACAGATGCAAAATTTATGTCATGCAAAACAATGACAACTGTCTTTCCAAGTTCATCAACCAGCTTGCGCAAAATTTTCATAATTTGAACTGAATGCTTCATATCCAGGTTATTTAAAGGCTCATCCAGCAGGATATAATCCGTATCCTGAGCAATGACCATTGCAATGAACGCCCGTTGCTTTTGACCACCTGATAATTCATCTAAATATTTGCCTTCCATATCAGCTAAATTCATATATTCAATGGCTTGATCAACAAACTTTTCGTCTTCAGCCGCTAAGCGACCTCTTGAATAGGGATAGCGCCCAAATGACACAAGCTCACGCACTGTCAATCTCACATTAAGGTAATTGGCTTGTTTCAAAATGGATACTCTCTTTGCAAAATCCGAAGACTTCCACTTTTTCACATTATTCTGATCGAGTAATACCTCACCTGTATCTGCTTCTAATAAACGGCTTACCATAGAAAGAAGTGTTGATTTACCAGCACCATTCGGTCCAATAAAAGAGGTGATGGTCCCCGGCTCGATTGTGACTGTAACATCCTCTACAACAGGCTTTTTACCAAATTGTTTTGTTAATCCTTTGATTTCAATCATCCTGCTGCCCTACTTTCCTTAAGTAATAGATAAATAAAGTAAATACCGCCGATAAAGTTAATAATGACACTTAATGTTGTACGCAACTCAAAAATATGTTCCACAAGGAAATTACCGCCGACCAATGCAATAATACTGATCAAGCTCGCCCCTAATATGTGGATGGAGTGTTTATATGTCACCAGATATTGATAGGAGAGATTGGCAACAATTAATCCAAAAAATGTAATTGGTCCGACAAGCGCTGTAGATGTGGCAATTAAAACAGACGATAAAATTAAAATTCTCATTACCATGCCGTCATAATTAATGCCAAGATTTATCGCATTTTCGCGGCCCAGTGACATAACATCCAGTTTATCCATAATAAGGTAGCCATAGAGAAATGCAAGAAATAGGATGCCAATTGAAATAAATAATAACTCAGCCTTTACGTTTGTAAAGGTCGCAAACAACCGGCTTTGAAGACTCAAATATTCGACTGGATCTATCAATACTTGCAGGAATGTGACAAAGCTTCCCAGAAGTGTCCCTATAATCATCCCTATTAATAGAAGAAAATAGATGGGATGCTTATCAGCCCTGAACAAAAATCGATATAAAATCAGGGCAAAGACGACCATGGCAAAAATGGCTGCGCCAAAGTTTAAGTATTTATTTAACACCCACACTGACATCGACCCTGCAAAGAAGTAGATTAATGTTTGTACTACTTGATACATAGAATCAAGGCCCATAACAGAAGGTGTCAAAATACGGTTATGTGTAATTGTCTGGAACACAACTGTAGAATAAGCAATTGCGATTCCTGTTATAACCATCGCTGTAACTCTGAGCATACGCTTAGGAAAGGCATAATCAAAGCCGCCTTTAATATCATAAAAGCCATATAACAAAATAAACACAAGAGCAATAGCTGCTAAAATCATCAGTTTTGTACTATTTCGCATATGCTCTCCCCCTAAGCAGCATCGTTAAGAAGATTGCACTGCCTATCACTGCCACTGTTACATTAACTGGAATTTCATAAGGATGAATGATGATGCGCCCTAGAATGTCACATATTAATAAGAAGACAATCCCTAACACCGCTGTATGCGGAATTGTTTTGCGCAGGTTGTCACCTAAATATAAGGAGACAATATTGGGAACTATGAGTCCTAGAAATGGAATTACCCCGACAGTAAGGACAACCGTTGTCGATATAACCGCAACAAGGACCAGACCAATATTTAGTACTAGCTTATAGCTTAAACCAAGATTTCTCGCAAAATCTTCACCCATTCCGGCAACTGTAAATTTATTCGCATAAAGATACGCTAGAATAATAGCTGGAATACTAACATATAAAAGCTCATAACGGCCAGCAATAATCAAAGTGAAACTTCCCATAAGCCAGGAAGATATATTTTGCAGCAGATCCGCTTCATATCCAAAGAACGTTGTAATAGAAGATAGTATATTTCCATACATAATTCCAATTAACGGAACAAAGATAACATCTTTAAATTTTATACGATCTAAAATCTGCATGAAGAGAAATGTACCTGCTAAAGCAAAGGCAAAACTAAAAATAACTTGCTGTGTATAGGTTACATTCGTAAAAAACAGCATGGAAATTAAAATACCCAGTTTTGCTGCATCCAAAGTTCCAGCAGTTGTTGGTGATACAAACTTATTTCGGCTTAAAGACTGCATAATTAAACCGGCAATACTCATCCCTGCCCCCGCTAATATTATCGCTAATAACCGTGGGATGCGGCTGATAAGGAAAATATGTGTTTCATCTGATTCCCAATTGAGCAGATCCTTTGGCGTTATATCTATTGCTCCGATAAATAGCGAGATAAAAGACAGAACGATGGCTGCAATTCCTAACATCCATAATCTCATTAATAACCCTCATAACATATTTATTATCAATCAACAATTGAAAAAATTATTATTCCAAGTTAAGGAATAGGAGTAACTCTATAAAACTATTTTTAAAAGAATGATAATCATTATCATCTAATAGCAAAAAAAAGAACCTTGATATGTATAACTTTTTGGTTTATTGAAAATGATTATCAACTTGCCACCACAATTAATGTATCACAAAAAACAATAAAAGAAAAGAGGCAGATTGTAAATTCCGGCAATTGTCTAAATTTATTCTCACTTTAAGATATAGTAGGAAGCTCACATTAAAAGGAGATTCAAACAGAAAAGTTGAAACTCCCATTTGCTTGCCACTATAGTGTTTTAATTAGAACCCGAATAGCTTCCGATACGTCGATCTGATTCTCCTGGCAGTGATTCGTGAGCTGCCGATACGTTTCCTCATCCAGCCTTACATGAACAGTGTGTAAATATTTTTCAGAATCAAGTTTTTTTGGCCTTCCTCTCGTAACTTTTCTTTTGCCGCTGCCGTCTTTCCATACATTTATGATGACATATCCGTGTTTTTGAATCCAAAGATCACAATCATACTCTTTCCACATTGTTTTGGCTCTTTGCAGGAACTCAAGTTTGAATTTTACTAGCTCATCACCTTGAAGTCCTTTCATGATCGCTTTTTCCATCGCCTTATGCTCGTTAAATTGGAGAAATTGGTCGTAAGATTTGAATGTTAATTCTTTCATTATTCCGCTCCCATTATCTATTATCTATCTATAAAAATCATACCCTTTAAGAAAACGGTTGTAAATCCTGACTAAATCCGTAACTTCCTTCATTTTATTTACATTAGACGGCAAAATTTTTACTGTTTATATGAATGCTGAATGATACGCAATTTCTTATTAAAAAAAGACCCAATCCTGTAGTTGGATTGAGTCTTATTTGATCAGACAGTATGAATGTTGTGGAGCAGCAGTTTTCAATTCGGCATCCCCGACTTTACTGATCCAGCATTATTTTCAGTACAGACTTTCCTTACTCCACAGTAACCGACTTAGCCAGGTTACGCGGCTTATCTACGTCACACTCACGGTGCAGCGCAGCAAAGTAAGAGATTAATTGTAAAGGTATTACAGAGATAAGAGGTGTTAATAGCTCGTTCACTTCCGGAATGATAAAGCTGTCTTCTTCTGTTTCCAGCCCTTTCATGGAAATGATACAAGGGTTTGCTCCTCGGGCAACAACCTCTTTGACGTTGCCGCGAATGCTTAAGTTAACACTTTCTTGAGTTGCCAGGGCAATGATTGGCGTACCATTCTCGATTAAAGCGATGGTTCCATGCTTTAATTCTCCGCCTGCAAAGCCTTCAGCTTGAATATATGAAATTTCCTTCAGCTTAAGTGCACCTTCAAGGCCAACATAGTAGTCGATCCCACGGCCAATAAAGAACGCATTGCGTGTAGTAGAAAGGAATTTGCGTGCTATATCTTCGAACTCTTCCTTTGCATCGCAAAGGACTTCCATTGCGTTAGCAACAATGCCTAGCTCCTGAACAAGGTTGAAGTCCAGTTCCAATCCGCGGCTCTTCGCTGTAACTTCTGCAAGAATGGATAATACAGCAATCTGGGCTGTATATGCCTTTGTAGAAGCAACCGCAATTTCAGGACCGGCATGAAGCAATAATGTGTAATCTGCTTCACGTGATAGAGTTGAACCTGGAACGTTTGTAATGGTTAATGCCTTATGGCCCATTTTCTTCACATTTACAAGTACGGCACGGCTATCTGCTGTCTCGCCGCTTTGAGAGATAAAGATAAATAGCGGCTTCTCTGAAAGCAACGGAATATTATAGCCAAACTCACTTGAAATATGAACTTCAACTGGGATTTTTGAGATTTTTTCAATGAACTGCTTTCCAACAAGGCCTGCATGATAAGAAGTCCCGGCAGCAATGATATAAATGCGGTCTGCATCGTTCATCGCTTCAACGATTTCCTGGTCGATTGTCAGCTCGCCATTTTCATTTTGATACTTCTGGATGATTCTGCGCATCACTAAAGGCTGCTCATCGATTTCTTTCAGCATGTAGTGAGGATATGTTCCTTTTTCGATATCGCTTGCATCCAATTCAGCCGTATACGGATCACGGCTGATTTCCTCGCCATTCAGCGTCTGAATTTTAACAGCATCTTTTGTGACAATAACGATTTCTTTGTCCATTAGTTCAACATATTGATCTGTAACTTGCAGCATCGCCATTGCATCAGAAGCGACTACATTGAATGTTTCACCTAATCCAACCAGAAGAGGACTCTTGTTTTTCGCAACAAAAATCGTTTCATCGTTTTCTGCATCCAAAAGGGCGATTGCATAAGAGCCTTTTAAAAGTGTCAGCGTTTTGCGGAACGCTTCTTCAGTATTAGAACCTTCGTTCACGAATAATTCAATCAGCTGAACGATGATTTCTGTATCTGTATCACTTTTAAGGGCAACTCCCTGCAAATATTCGCGTTTTAAGATGTCATAGTTCTCAATTACGCCATTGTGAACAAGCGTAAAACGGCCGGAATTGCTTTGATGAGGGTGAGCATTTACTGTGCTTGGAACACCGTGAGTCGCCCAGCGGGTGTGTCCGATCCCTGTGTTTGCCATCACATCTTCATCAACAATATTGCGAAGGTCCGCAATACGGCCTTTTTCCTTGAAAACCTGAACGCCGTTATCATTCATAACCGCGATGCCAGCTGAATCATAGCCTCTATATTCAAGCTTTTCCAAGCCCTTTAATAAAATTTCCTTTGAATCTAAGTTTCCAATATATCCAACGATACCACACATACTTCTTTTCCTCCTAATAATGAAGGGGCAAGAAGCCTTTTCGGGGCAGTCCTGCCCCTTATCTCTGTTTTTTTATATACGCCGCTCCAGGGGCATTACAGCCTCTTGAATGAGCGTTTCTTAGTTTTAGCATTCCCTTCTCTTTGTGCATTCAGTTGCCAGAATGTTTTAAAGAAGAAATCATCGGTTGTGCTTTCAACCGGGAGGCATCCGCCGAACATTCGATAAACCTCCTCCTCGTCAACTGATCCTTACGTCCAGGATCAGTTCAGGCGCTTTATATTTAATTAATTTCTCACGATCCCCCTTTCTCTTCTTGAATAAAGATGTCCTGTATTCCTAAATACAAAAACAGGATTATCATACATCAAAGTCAGACTTCCGTCAACAGATAAATTAAGGCAGCTGCCAGCCTTCCATTTGGTTGGGGCTGTAAACTCCATATATAAAAATATGCATAAGGGAGTTCAGGAGTTCCCTTATGCATATGATTTGTGCTTTTATTCTTTTAATCCCATTTCACTTTCAACAACAGCAGCGATGCGCTCTACATAGGATGCGCAAAGTTCACCTGTTGGGGCTTCCGCCATTACGCGGACAAGCGGCTCTGTACCGGAAGGACGTACCAGAATCCGGCCGTTTCCGTTCATTTCTTCTTCAACCTGCGCAATGACTTCTTTCACTTTTTCATTGTCTGTCACATGATGCTTATCCGTTACACGAATGTTTACAAGCTTCTGCGGGAATTTCTGCATTTCATTCGCAAGCTCAGATAGCGGCTTCTTGGTTACTTTCATGATGTTAACAAGCTGAAGACCTGTCAAAAGACCATCTCCAGTTGTGATGTAGTCCAGGAAAATGATATGACCTGACTGTTCTCCGCCAAGGTTGTAGCCGTTCTTCTTCATTTCCTCCACAACATAGCGGTCGCCTACAGCTGTCTGAACACTTTCTACACCGTTGGCTTCAAGCCCTTTATAAAATCCAAGGTTGCTCATCACAGTGGAAACTACTGTGTTTTGCTTAAGTCTTCCCTGCTCCTTCATGTATTTTCCGCAGATATACATGATTTGGTCGCCATCAACAATATCGCCATTTTCATCAATGGCAATTAAACGGTCGCCATCTCCATCAAAAGCCAAACCTACATCTGCTTCTTTTTCCTTAACAAAGGCAGACAATGCCTCAGGATGAGTAGAACCGACTCCTGCATTGATATTTAATCCGTTAGGAGATGCTCCCATCATGGAAAGATCAGCATCAAGATCAGCAAATAGATGTGTTGCCAGCGGAGAAGTGGCCCCATGTGCACAATCGAGCGCAATGTGGATGCCTGAGAAATCTTCATCAACCGTCTGCTTTAAGTATTGAAGATACTTCTGTCCGCCTTCAAAATAATCATTTACCTGTCCCAGGCTGCCTCCGACCGGTCTTGGAAGCTGGTCTTCTGCCATATCCATTAATCCCTCAATTTCAGCTTCCTGATCATCGGACAATTTAAACCCATCCGGGCCAAAGAATTTGATTCCGTTATCTTCAACAGGATTATGGGATGCAGAAATCATTACGCCAGCTTCTGCACCCAGAGCTTTTGTTAAATAAGCGACGCCAGGCGTTGAAATGACACCGAGGCGCATAACTTCTGCTCCGATTGATAAAAGCCCCGCTACCAGTGCGCCTTCGAGCATATGGCCCGAAATACGGGTATCACGGCCGATTAATACTTTCGGACGATCATGGTCCTTCGTTAATACATAACCCCCAAAACGGCCCAGTTTAAAAGCCAGCTCTGGTGTCAATTCACTATTTGCAACTCCTCGTACTCCATCTGTACCGAAATATTTACCCATTTTATAATCGCTCCTTCTAACTTTAAAAACTATATTAAGCTTCTTCTTTTCGCGTAATTGTTATAGTCGCATTACCTGATGCAGGTTTTACATCCACCCCTGAAGGGCCATCAACATTGATTGGCACCTCATGATCACCTTCACCAAGGTCTGCCAGGCTCAAATATAGATTAAAATCCTCCGCTTTGAGATCCTGAACCGTGCTGCTTTTTCCGGTAACCGTAATACTTGTCCGTCCGGAAGCTGGATTTCTAAGGACTGCTTCATATTCTTCAGCTAAGCCGGCTAAATTGATGGGGAGGCTTGAAAAGGTTTTGGTTTCCTCTTGTTCCTGTGCCTGTGTTTCTTCAGCAGGCTCTTCGGTGTTTTCCTCTTCTCTATCAGCATTCTCTGCATTCTCCTCAGTACTAACGTCAATAGACGCCTTCACTGTCTTAGGGTCCACTGCAGAAATGCCATCCGGGATAATAACCGGCAAGGTGAGCACGGTATCTTTTTCAATCTTGCTGACATCCACCTCTACCCTGACACTTTCAGTCTCATTTAATATTTCTTCCCGGCCCGTTATGGAAGCCTCGTTAACATCGAGTTCAATCGAATTAATGGTAACACCATCTTGAGGGTCCCCCTTCCGGACGATCGTAACGGGAACCGTCTTGCTTAACTGCTTAACCGGCACTGTTACTTGAATTACTTGGGGTTCCACAATAACATCAAGCTTATTCATCTCACGGTCCAATACCCTGACAGTTGCTTCATCAGTGATTGTCTCGGTTATTGGTCCCTTTACATCCAAGGTTGCTTTAACAAAGCTGATCCGCTCGATCACTTCTTTTGCTCCTGTGATTTTTACCGTCTTTGGTTCCGCAGATGCCGCATCGGCTGAATACCCCTCACCAAGCAGGCCATTATTAAATTCTGCATCCACTTTAAACTCCTGGGTCACTTTTTCGTGGACTGTCACATCAGCATATTGCGGATTGATCGTCACATCAAGTTTATCTGAGATATCGCGGATCTTAATTTCCACTCTTTGAGAGCCGATTTCTGCATTTGTCAAATCTACATATACTTCAAAGTTCTGCAGTTTTTTAGCTTGCTCCAGATGGCTTTTTGGCCCTTCTATACTTAAGTCCACTGTTTCCGGAATACCGGTAACGACCAGATTTTCCGTATCATAATAGCTTTTCACCGGGACATCTTCAACAATGCCTGAATCCTGCTGGCCAGGAACGTTTATATCCTTTAATTCCTTATCTGCATCATAAACAGAGTCAAATAGAAAAAGTGCCAGAATCAAAGCAACAATTTTCATGAACCAGCGGGTATCTACCAATTTATCAATTAACTTATCCATTCTTTTTCCCCCTCCAGTTCCAAAGACCTGAAGAAGTCTGCTTTATTTTCTGTTGAACAAGCAATTCACTTGAAAGCATATCTTTAAAAGCTTCAGCTTTTAAATCACGGTGCAGCTCACCGTTTTTGGTTAAGGAAACACTTCCTGTTTCCTCCGAAACGATAATGGTAATACTGTCGGTTACTTCACTTATACCTAAAGCAGCCCTATGTCTGGTGCCGAGCTCTTTTGAGATGAATGGGCTTTCTGACAAAGGCAGATAACACGCTGCTGCTGCCACACAATTCTTTTGAATGATAACGGCTCCGTCATGCAGCGGTGTATTCGGTATAAATATATTAATCAGTAGCTCAGATGAAATTTTAGAATCCAGCTGAATACCGGTTTCAATATAATCGTTCAGCCCTGTTTCCCGCTCAACTGAAATAAGCGCCCCAATGCGGCGTTTAGCCATATAATCCACAGCCTTAGCAATGGATTCGACCAGTTTCTCCTGATTTTCCTCCTCCTGATTAGCTGTCCTTGAGAAGAATCTCCCTCTCCCCAATTGCTCCAATGCTCTTCGCAGCTCCGGCTGGAAAATGATGATGATGGCCAGAAATCCCCAAAGAAGCACTTGTTCCATCATCCAACCTAATGTTTGCAGGTGGAACTTGTCGCTTGCTACTTTGACCAGGATAATGACAAAAATCCCTTTTAGCAATTGGACAGCCTTTGTTCCTTTTACAATCATTATCAGTTTATAGATGACATACCAGACAAGGAGAATGTCTATTGTATTAGCCAACAATTTCAAAATAGAGAAATCTGCAAACGACATTATCCTTCCTCCAAATATATATTTCAAAAGCAATACATGCTTAAAGTTCCTTTATGTAACTTTCATATTATATCATATTTGACGCTAATTCCAATTTTGAGACAACAGACACTACCTGGAAAAATAAGTACACTAAGAATCCCTGCATTAAAGCAGGGATTCTTACTATGGTTATGTCTATTTCTCTTTATCTGTTTCTCCGCTTTCAAATACATTTACAGCATCCTTGGCTGCCTTTTTGATGTGGTACCACAGCCATTCGAAAATGGCATCAACCTCTTCGATTTCTCCGGTAACATTACCGGCTGAAGCCATATATTGCTGGCCATTGATGACCGTAACATTTCCGTCTATTTCGCCCTGGATTTCCAAGTCTCCGTTCTTAACTACTACATCGCCTTTTACCACTTCGCCTTCTGGTACAATCACCTTATCGTTCTCCACTACAAGGTTTGGCTGTTTGGAAACTGATAGTTGGTGATCCTGATCCCAGGATGATACGACGCTTCCCATCATCAGAACAAGAAAGAGGGATGCAGCAGTTAAAAGCGGATGATGCCTGAACCAGCGCTGGACCCCGACTTTCCGCTTTTCTTTGGGCAATTTCGCCATAACGTTTGCCGTGAAATTTTCAGGTGCCTGTATATGTGAAGTGCTTTGGACTAAAGCGATCGTCTTCTTTAATTCATGGAAATGAATTTGGCATTCCTCACAGTTCTGCAGATGTGCCCTTAATTCCTTCTCATGTTCGGCTGAGATCTCTTCATCTAGGTACTCATGCATATAAACAACCATTTCTGCTGGACATTTCAAAGTTCTCACCCTCTTTTTTAAACGTATCTTAATTGATTCCTAAGTGCTTCCCTGCCCCGGTGAATCCTGGTTTTAACCGTTCCCAGTGGAAGATCGAGCGTTTCACTGATCTCGTTCAGCGATAATTCTTCAATATATTTTAGAACAATAACCGAACGGTATTTTTCCGGAAGCTTCGATATTTCCCTTTGGATTGTTTCCTGCAGTTCCAGACTTTCTACATCTTCCTCCGGCAGCCTCGCATCTGAAGCAATTTGAGAATACATGTTCAGTCCATCCGTTCCTGCGACCTCTGCATCCAGATAATAATCAGGCTTCTTTTTTCTGATTCTGTCTATACAAAGGTTAGTGGCAATCCGATAGAGCCACGTCGAAAATTTCAAGTCGATATTAAAGCTGGCAATGTTTACATAGGCTCTTAAGAAAGCCTCCTGAGCGATATCCTCTGCCTCATGCCTGTTTCCCAGCATTCTGTAGCAAATCTGAAAAACTTTATCTTTGTATATTTCAACAACTTCAGCATAAGCATCCTGGTCGCCTTTTAATACTTGCTTTATCCTCTTCTTTACGATTGTCTCCATTTTTTTACCTCCGCTCCAGTGCGGCTAATCGATAATACGAATCGATAGCGGAAAAGGTTTCATTTTAATTAAAAAACATTCAATTTCTATATTAGCAAATTTTTACTTATTCTGGTTTATTTTTTTCCTTTTAGGGTATAAAAGTACTAAATTAATCGAAAAGGGTTGATTACGGTGTGTGTTAAGGAATTATTGAGAGATATTGAGGAATGCCGGTCAAGAATGATCCAGTTAACAGCTTCCGCTTCTTTTACAGACCACTCGGTAGTTGATACGAGCACAAAACTTGATCAGCTTCTAAATAAATATTATACACTCACAGCAAAAAAATGAGCAGAACTTGTTTACGTTCTGCTCATTTTTATTTCAATTATTTATAGAAGCTTCTCGCCAAATAGTGAACCCATAAGCGCGACCGCCACAGTAGCTGTTTTGTTTTTGTCATCCAGGATTGGGTTAACCTCTACAAACTCAGCCGATGTAATGATCTGCGATTCTGCAAGCATCTCCATGGCCAAGTGGCTTTCACGGTAGCTGATGCCTCCAATAACCGGAGTTCCAACACCAGGGGCATCATGCGGATCCAGCCCATCTAAATCCAGAGACAGATGAACACCATCTGTATTTCTTTCTTTTAAATATGTAATAGACTCCTCCATAACCTTTGTCATCCCAAGCCGGTCAATTTCGTGCATGGTGTATACTTTAATGCCTTTTTCCTTAATAAGCTCCCGCTCTCCTTCATCCAAAGATCTTGCCCCAATAATGACAATATTCTCTGGCTTAACCTTTGGAGCATATCCCCCTACATTGGTTAAAAGCGGGTGGCCAATTCCCAGGCTTACCGCAAGAGGCATGCCATGTATGTTCCCTGAAGGTGATGTTTCAGCTGTATTTAAATCCCCGTGGGCATCATACCAGATTACCCCAAGATTTTTGTAGTGCTTCGAAACACCGGCCAATGTTCCAATTGCGATGCTGTGATCCCCGCCCAGTACTAATGGAAAAGAACCACTTTCTATTGCTTTATCAACTTCTTCGCCCAGTTTTTCTGTTTTTTCAGCAATAAGGTCCAAGTTTCTAAGATTTGATTTTGGATCGATTTGAACTTCCGGACGGCCGATGGCAATATCGCCCTGGTCATAGATTTCTTCGAATAAACACTTTAATCGCTCATTCACACCGGCATATCGGATCGCACTTGGCCCCATGTCCACACCGCGTCTCATCTGGCCAAGATCCATTGGCATTCCAATTATCGATAATTTCTGTTTTTTCATAGTAAAGTCCTCCCTTTCCCTTCATACTCATATTTTAACCGCTTTCAAACACATGACTCAACTCGACAAAATCGTGTATATATATGCGGCTGCCGGAAAAGAAGCTTCTAAAAATACCATGGTAACTTTCTAAGTTTTGCCACTTATTGTTTTGTGAAATAAAATAAAAAATCCCTAAACCATACTGGTTTAAGGAATGTCGTATTATGTATGATGGTGGAGCCTAGCGGGATCGAACCGCTGACCTCCTGCGTGCAAAGCAGGCGCTCTCCCAGCTGAGCTAAGGCCCCATTTATTTGGAGCGGAAGACGGGATTCGAACCCGCGACCCCCACCTTGGCAAGGTGATGTTCTACCACTGAACTACTTCCGCAAACATATTTATATTCACAAGTAAGACCTTCAGGACTCGATTCCCAAGGTCTGTGTTTTTCTATAAAGTGAGCCATGAAGGACTCGAACCTTCGACCCTCTGATTAAAAGTCAGATGCTCTACCGACTGAGCTAATGGCTCGAAATATAATTCTGATGCCTAAACTTCATTTGCAGATGTGCTTCAAAGCCCTGCGGTCTTTGTCGCAGATTTTAAAAGCTTGCCATTCAGGATGTAACGCTTCGATGCTGCAATCTTTTAAAATCCTCTACCGACTGAGCTAATGGCTCAAAAATGGCTGGGCTAGCAGGATTCGAACCTGCGAGTGACGGAGTCAAAGTCCGGTGCCTTACCGCTTGGCTATAGCCCAATAATTACAAAATAAAAAGGACATTCATAGCTTGTCCAGTTTTTTGTGTTTTTATTAAAAATAAATGGTGGAGGGGGGCAGATTCGAACTGCCGAACCCGAAGGAGCGGATTTACAGTCCGCCGCGTTTAGCCACTTCGCTACCCCTCCATCTATAAAAAAAAGATGGTGCCGGCGAGAGGACTTGAACCCCCAACCTACTGATTACAAGTCAGTTGCTCTACCAATTGAGCTACACCGGCAAATATGGTGGAGGATGACGGGATCGAACCGCCGACCCTCTGCTTGTAAGGCAGAT